>NZ_PSVY01000019.1:0-67467 GCF_002932635.1 Rathayibacter sp. AY1D1 | reverse complement strand
GTGGTGCTCCGGGTCCGGGGGTCGGGGGGTGCGGTGAGGGATCGGGCAGTGGACTGAGCGGCAGGCGGATTCGTGGCTCGGCCGGTCGTCGTGCTCGGCTCATCCCGACCGCTGCCGTGCAGGATCCCGCCGATCACGCTCCGCCCGAGACCTCCTGGCCCGACCTCCCGCCGCCTAGGCTGGCGCGGAGGAGGCGACATGGAGCCGAAGGACCCGCGCGACGAGGACCCCTCGAGCGGGCCCGCGCAGCCGCGTCCGGGGGACGGGCCGACGCCGTCCGAGCAGGCGCTGCGCGCCATCCGCGATGTCGCGAACGGGGCGGACCCGACGAGCGAGGCGTTCCGGCTGTCGAACGACTTCACCGACCGGCAGGCCGAACGGCTCCGGAGCCTCCTCGCGCGCTTCCGCCGCGGGCGCTGACCGGCGCGGGGCGGCTTGCCGCCAGCGGCGGGCGATCGCTCGCTGCGCGCCGGTCGCGCCGGTGATCGCCGAGGCGGCGCCCCGACCGCCCGGCGCCACCCCGAACGGCCGCTATCCGCGCCCTCGCAGGCCGCGGACTCACTCCGCCGGCCCGCTCCGCCGCCCCGCATCACCCCCGAATGGCCGCGATCCGCGCCCCTTCGCGCCGAGGACGCCCTCCACGGGCCCGCTCCTCCGGCGCTCGGCTAGCCTCGGAGGCACCCGCGAGGAAGGCCCGCATGACCCACGACACCGCCTCGGCTGCCCCGACCCTCGAAGCCGTCGCCGCGCTGGCCGGAGTCTCCCGCGCGACGGTCAGCCGGGTCGTCAACGACTCCCCGCGCGTGAAGGACGGCGCCCGGACGGCCGTGCTCGCCGCGATCGAGCAGCTCGGCTACGTGCCCAACCGCGCCGCGCGCTCCCTCGCCAGCCGCCGCACGCAGACCGTCGCGCTCGTGGTGCCGGAGTCGGCGGCGAAGGTGTTCGCGGATCCGTTCCTCGCCTCGGTCGTGCAGGGCGCCGCGATGGCCTTCGCCGGCACCGAGTACACGCTCACCATCGTGATCGCGTCGGAGGCGGCGCCCGAGAAGACGCGGCGCTACCTGCTCGGCGGCAACGTCGACGGCGCGCTCGTCGTCTCGCACCACAGCGGCGACCACTCCTACGCGCAGCTCGGCGCCTCGCTCCCCGTGGTCTTCGGCGGGCGGCCGCTGACGGAGGAGGGCGGCAGCTACTTCGTGGACGTGGACAACACGGGAGCGGCGCGCACGGTCACCGAGCACCTCCTGGGCCTCGGCCGCACGGCCCCCGCGATGATCGCGAGCCGCCAGGACATGCCCGCCGCGATCGACCGCCTGTCCGGCTGGCGCTCGGCCGTCACCGCCGCGGGGCTCGACGACTCGCTCGTCGAGTACGGCGACTACTCGCCCGAGGACGGCGCGACCGCGATGCGCCGCCTGCTCGACTCCGGGCGGCCGATCGACGCGGTCTTCGCCTCCAACGACCAGATGGCGGCGGGCGCCCTGACGGCGCTGCGCGAGCGCGGCCTCACGGTGCCGGGCGACATCGCGCTCGCGGGCTTCGACGGCGACTACTTCGCCGAGGCGAGCGAGCCGCGCCTCACCACGGTGCGCCAGCCCTCCACGGGCCTCGGCGAGGCGATGGCGGACGTGCTGGTGCGCCTCCTGGCCGGCGAGGAGGTGCAGCGCGTGACGCTGCTGCCGACCGAGCTGCTGGTGCGCGGCTCCACGGTCGCGGGCGCCTGACCCCGCGCCGAGTGCACTGACCCGTTCGCTGAGTCGCCCGGATCGGCTCCCCGCTGCGGCGTGTCGCGAGCCGATCCGGGCGACTCAGCGCGGGACGGGCTCGTCGGGGATCTCGAGCAGGTGGAAGGGACCCCGGGGGAGCGGGCCTGTGCTCCACAGCGCGACGACGGCCCAGCCGAGGTCGGCGTGCGCGACGGCGCCCTCGGGCAGGGTCCGGGTGAAGAGCGCGTAGTCGATCCCGTCGAGGGGGAGGGCGCTCACGTCCCACGCGGGCCGGTCGGCGGCCAGCTCCTGGGACCGCGCCTCCGCCGCCACCATCGCCGCTCGCGTCCGGTCCCCGGGCAGGCCGGCGGGGATCGCCGAGAGGAGGAGCGAGCCGATCGCGAGCGTGGCCGTCGCGACCGGGTCGGTGACCACTCCGTGCACCGAGCCCCGCGGCCCGAGGCGGACACCGGTCAGCCGCAGCGTGCGGACCGAGTACGAGCCGCCGTCCCGCTCGGCGCGGACCGAGAGGTCATCGACCGGCCCGTCGTTCGTCCGCCCGCTCCCGTCGACGGACCACGGATCGGAGACGGGGACCAGCGCGCGCACGCCCTCATCCGACTCCCTGCGGCGCCCCCGGTCAAGAGGCGCAGGGCGAGGATCCGTGCTGTGGTGCTCGGATCGGCCGGCCGTTCCGGCGTGTCGTGAGCAGATCCGGGCACCTCAGTGCGGAGGCGCGGAGGCCCGCAGGCGCTGCTCAGAACTCCTCGTAGTTGTAGGGCTCCGGGTCCTCGTCGATCACGGGGCGCGCGATCGTGGCGCGATTGCTCTTGATGCGGGAGCGGATGTCCTCGACGGCGGCCTCGACGGCGCCGGTGGTCGACTCCTCGTCCTTGATGGAGACCTCGACGGGGACGGCGACGAGCTCGCTGCTCGCGTCGAGCGTCATCTTCGCCTCGATGAGCTCGCCGTCCTCGGTGAACGCCGGGACCGTGACCGCTTCGGAGTGCTCCTGGCGGTCGATCGCGGTCACCAGGTCGAGGAGGGCCTCGGTCACGGCGTCGGTCGTCACGAAGCTCTTGGAGGCGTAGGTCAGCTGCTGCATGCCTCCACTCTCCCGAACGGGAGCGCCCCTCGCGCGGGGTTGCGCCTCGTCGGCCCAGCCCGTAGCGGAGGGGCAGCACGACCGGCGCGGGCGCGAGGAGTCAACCCTCTAGGCCGCGATCCGGGCGTCCGCTTCCCTGGTGGCGGGGCCTCGGGAGGAGGCGCGGGGGTCTCGGGATCCCGGGGCCCCGGCACTCGATCGGGAGGGGACCGGATGCGGCGTCGGGGACTCCGCGGCGACCGGGCGTTCCAGGGCGGCCTCCTGATCGGAGTCGGCCTCATGGCGGCCGTCGACGAGATCGTCTTCCACCAGATCCTCGCCTGGCACCACTTCTACGACCGCTCCACTCCGGCGATCGGCCTGCTCTCGGACGGGCTGCTGCACGCGGCCGAGATCCTCGCGCTCGTCGGCGGCGGCTTCCTGCTCGCCGACGCCCGGCGCCGATCCGCTCTGCGTCCGCGCACGGCGTGGGCCGCGGGGCTCACGGGGGCGGGGCTGTTCCAGCTGTGGGACGGAGTCGTCGACCACAAGCTGCTCCGGGTGCACCAGGTCCGCTACGACGTCGACCTGCTCCTCTACGACTCCGCCTGGATCGCCTCGGGAGCGGTGCTGCTCGCGGCGGGGCTGCTCCTCCTGCCGCGGCGACGGCGCGCGACGGCGTGACCCCGCACGCCGACCACTCCCTGCTCGACCCGGGCCTGCTGCTCCTGGTCCCGCTGGCCGCGGCGGCGGCACTCGGAGGGGGCGCCGCGGCACTCGAGCGGCGGCGCGGACGGCCGTGGCCGCTCCACCGCACCGCCCTGCTCCTCGGCGGGCTCGCGACCGCGGCGCTCTGCTTCACGGGTCCGCTCGCGGAGTGGTCGCACGCGGATCCGCGCGGGGCGATGCTGACGCACCTGGTCCTCGGGATGCTCGCGCCGCTCCTCCTGGTGCTCTCGGCCCCCGTCACCCTGGCCCTGCGCGCGCTCGACGTCACGGCTGCCCGGCGGCTCTCGCGGCTGCTCCGGAGCCGCCCGGCCCGTCTCCTCGCCCACCCCGTGACGGCGCTCCTGCTCTCGACGGGCTCCCTCTGGCTCGTGCACGCGACCGGACTGCTCGCCGCCGCGCACGCCGACCCGCTGCTGCACCTCGCACTCGGCGTGCACTTCCTGCTCAGCGGCTGCCTGCTGACGGCGGCTCTCGCCGGAGTCGATCCGAACCCGCACCGCGCCCCGTTCGGCCTGCGCCTGGGCGTGCTCGGAGCGGGCATCGCCGCGCACGCGCTGCTCGCGACCGTGCTCTACGCGGAGGCGCCGGACGAGACGGGACGCCAGGCGGCGCTCCTGCTGTTCTACGGAGGCGACCTGCTCGAGACGGCGCTCGCCGTGGTCGTCTGCGCCCGGCGCTTCGCGGCGACGGCGCCCCGGCAACCCCCTCCGCCGAGCGCGCCCTGCTCCCTACGCTCGGACGCATGCTCCTCATCTTCGGGACCCGAGCCGTCGAGGACCTCCTCCGGACGCTCGTCTTCGTCTGCCGCGTCTGCGGGCAGCGCGACGAGCAGCGGATCCTCCGCCGCCGGACGCGCCTCTCGCTCTTCTTCGTCCCCGTCCTGACCGTCTCGACCCGCTACCTGCTCGAGTGCTCGCACTGCGGCACCGTGTCCCCGATCAGCAAGGAGGAGGCGCAGGGCTCCGTCCGCTGGGCCGGCAACTCCGACCAGTGACCGCCCCGAGCGGGAGGCTCCGGCGGTGCGCTCAGCGCACCGGAGCCGGCACCGCCACGGGACGCGCGGCGACCGCGGCCGCGCGCCGCGTCGCCCAGTTGTTGAGCAGCAGCGCCGTCACGACGATGGCCGCGCCGAGCAGGGCGACGGGCCCCGGCCGGTAGCCGCCCGCCATGCTGATCGCGAAGGTCGTCACCGGGACGAGGTTCTGGAAGAGCGTGCCGTTGAGGGCGCCGAGCAGCTTGATGCCGGCGTTCCACAGCAGCACGGCGACGACGCCGGCCAGGAGGATCAGGTAGGCCAACTGCGGCCAGGCCGCGAGCACCTCGGCACCGGTCGGCGGGTGCGCGGAGCCGGTGGCCGTCGCCACGGCGACCGCGACGGCGATCGAGGGGCAGCCGAGCGCGGTGGTGAGCGTCGAGTACCGCAGCGCCGACCAGCCGGGGAACGCCGCGGCTCCGCGCGTGTAGACGACCCAGCAGATCGCGCCGAGCAGGGCGAGCAGCTCGCCGAACCCCAGCTCGCCGTCGAGGAGGAGGGCGACGTCGCCGCGGGTGACGACGAGCGCGACTCCGGCGAGCGCGAGCAGGATGCAGCCGACGGTGGCGGCCGGCGGCAGGCGACGCGCGCCGATGCTCGCGAGCACCGCGCCGATCGCGGGCATCATCCCCATCATCAGGCTGACGTTCGGGGCCGAGGTGAACCGCAGAGCCGTGAAGGCGAGCAGTCCGAAGCCGGCGAATCCGGAGGCGCCGAGCAGCGCCAGCCGCCACCCGCGGCCGTCGAGCCGGAAGGCGCGGAGCCCCTCCGCCCGGGCGAGCAGCAGGGCGAGGACGACCGCGGCGGCCGTGTAGCGGATGAGGGTCATGAAGAAGGAGTCGACCGACGCCGCGATGCTGTCCGCGACCGGGAGCATGCCGCCCCAGAGGATCGGCGGGATCAGGCAGAAGAGCAGACCTTGCGACCGCATGGCGCCCCTGACCCGTCGGGTGCGGCCGCCCCGGGCGGGGGCCGTCGCTCGATGGTGGACCCCGGCGGCTCGGCGCACAAGAGCGCCGCCGACCCCCGAACGGCCCGCCGCGGGGCCGAGCGGACAGGGGTGCGCCGGGTGTGGAGGAGGCTCAGCGAGGCGAGGGATCAAATACGACGAAGACGAAGAAGCCGCAAGGACCTTGTATGGCCCCTTTAGGGTGACAAAATTCACTTGCTTCCATCATCTCCGTGCCCCTAGGTTGATCGCAGCACCCCCCGATGCTGTCCTCTGTCAGGCCCTGCTCCGATCCCCCCGTCGGACGCCGATCCTCACTCGGGTCGCGCCCACCCCGGCGACGACCTCCGTTCCGCGCGGGCGCTCATCAGCGCACATCGGCCCCCGGCCGCGGAGAGGAACAGTCATGACGACACAGCCCGGCCACGGCGCGGACGAGCCGACGGCTCCCCGTCGCCGGGCGACCTGGGAGGCGCACGACGAGACGGCCTCGCGCCCGCTCTCGGGACGCCGTGCCGCCCGCTCCGGGCGCGAGCGGGTCTCCGCTCCGCGCCGCCTCGCGTCCGCGCTGACTGCCGGAGCGGTGACGGTCCCCGCCGCCCCGACCGCGGTGCTGGAGCATCCGGCCGCCCCGTCCGCAGTGGTCGCGCGACCGGTCGTGCCGGCCGCTGTCCTGGAGCGTCGGGCTGCGCCGACCGCGCTTCCGGCCGCGACGGCCGCTGCCCTGGAGTATCCGGCCGCCGCGACCGCCGTCCCGGAGCGTCCGACCGCCGCGACCGCGCTCCTGGAGCGTCCGGCCGCGCCGACGGCGCTGCTCGAGCGTCCGCCGGCCCCCACTGCGGTCCTCGAGCGCACCGCGCTCCCCGCCGTCGACGCCGACCGACTCCCTCCGACATCCACCCCGATCGCCGGCACGCGCCCCCGCAGCGGCCGCCGCGCCTCGTCGCGCATCGGCGACCTGGTCGCCGCCCTCCCCGCCCACAACGAGGAGGCCGGGATCGCCGCGGCGATCGAGGGCCTGCGCCGGCAGACCTGGCCGCCGGACCGGATCGTCGTCATCGCCGACAACTGCACCGACGCCACGGTCGAGATCGCTCTCGCGCACGGCGCCGAGGTGTTCGTCACCGTCGGGAACAGCCACAAGAAGGCGGGCGGCCTCAACCAGTTCCTCGCCGAGGTCCTCCCGGGGCTGCAGGACGACGACCTGGTGCTCGTGCAGGACGCCGACTCCGCGCTCGACCCCGGGTTCCTCGAGATCGCCCGCGGCAGGCTGCACGGCGGCATCGGCGCGGTCGGAGGAGTGTTCCGCGGCGGCGAGGGCGGCGGCTTCGTCGGCCACCTCCAGCGCAACGAGTACGCGCGCTACGCCCGCGACGTGCGCCGGCTGAACGGGAAGTGCCTCGTCGTCACGGGCACCGCGGCCGTGCTCCAGGTCGCCGTGATGCGCCGCATCAGCGCGGCCCGCCTGGCCGGCTCCCTCCCCTCCGGAGACGGCATCGGCGGCATCTACGACACCACCGTCCTCACCGAGGACAACGAGCTCACGTTCGCGATCCGCCACCTCGGCTACGACGTGCTGAGCCCCGCCGGCTGCACCCTCGTCACCGAGGTCATGCCGACCTGGGGAGACCTCTGGCGTCAGCGCCTGCGCTGGAAGCGCGGAGCGGTCGAGAACTGCGTGCAGTACGGCTTCACGCGGGTCACGGCTCCCTACTGGGGGCGCCAGCTGCTCACGATGCTCGGCTGCATCATCACGTACGTCTACCTGGCCACGATCGTCTACGCCGTCGGCTGGGGCGAGCTGAGCCTCCAGCCGTTCTGGCTGGCCGTCACCGCGATCTTCGTCGTCGAGCGGATCGTGACGGTCCGCGACCGCGGCTGGCGGTACATGCTCGCCGCCGCGTCGATGTACGAGCTCGTCGTCGACCTGTTCCTGCAGGTCGTCCACACCAAGGCCTACCTGGATGCGCTGACACGCCGTCGGCGCGACTGGTGAAACAGAGAGAGAGACATGTACAACCACATCGGAACAGCCGCCGGAGCCGGAGTCGGTGCCGGAACGCTCGCCATGACCGGGTTCGACTCGGTCTGGCTCGCCCTCGCGGCCTTCGCCCTCATCGCTGCGGGGACCGCCGTCCTGCGCATCGCTCCTCGCCGCAAGCGCGAGGTCTGAGACACGGTGGCGGGCGGGGGACAGCCCGCGCCCGTCACCGTCCCACGACCGCCGTCGCCGCGGAGGTCCGGCTCGCGGTGGTGTACCCGGTCTTCGTCCCGGTGACGGTCAGCGTGATCCGCTTCCCCGCCTGAGCCTTCGTGAGCGTGAACCGCGGCGACGTCGCTCCCGCGATGGCCGCGCCGTCCGCCTTCCACCGGTAGGTGAGGTTGACGGGGGTCGGCGTCCACGGACCCGGGGCTGCCGTGAGCACCGCTCCGACCCGGGCCGTGCCCGTGACGGTCGGCGTCGCGGCGCCGAGGGTGCCGGCGGCGACCGGTGCGGTCGGCTGCGAGGTCGTCGGGCCGGAGCCGTCGGCGGCGCTCACCGTCACGGTCACCCGCTTGCCGACCGCGGAGGAGGGGACCACGAGATCCGGACCCGTCACTCCCGCGATGTCGACGCCTCCCGCCGCCCAGCGGTGCACGAGCGGTCCCGTCCGGCCGGCGGAGGAGGACAGGGTCGCGCCCACCGCGGCGGTCCCGACGACGACCGGAGCCGGCGCCGCGTCGGACCGGTAGACCGCGACGTGGTCGACGAGCATCGTCCCGCCGGAGCTCTTCGGAGCGGCTGCACTGTCGCACCCGCACACCCCGTTCGGCAGCCCGCCCCCGATGGCGAGGTTCAGGATCAGCAGCACGTCGTTCGGGACCGCGGCCTGCCACGCGGCCGTCCCCACCTCCGACTCCCGCACCACGTGCCGGGTGACGCCGTCGACGAGGAACTCCACGCGCTCGTCGCCGGGCACGGTCCGGTCGAGCAGGGCGGAGTAGCGGTGGAACCCGGTCACGCAGGACGCGCAGTCCAGCATCCCGCTCGTCCGGCCGGCGGGCTCGTCGCAGGGGCCGCCGTCCGGCACTCCGCAGTGCAGCGTCTGGATCACCTGGGCGGTGCCGTTGACGGCCTCGAGCATGTCGAACTCGCCGGTCGCGGGCCAGTCGATGACGGCGTTCGCGTCCCGCCCGAGAGCCCAGAAGGCGGGCCAGTAGCCGGTGGCCTGCGCGACGTCCGGCAGCTGGATCGAGGCGGTCATCAGCAGTCGGCCGCCCGCCGGTGCCGAGAACGACTTGTCGGCGGTGACGATCCGCCCGGACGTCCATGCTCCGGCGGAGTCGCGGAGGGCGCGGATGCCCAGAGCGCCGCCGCCCGTGAGGAAGACGTTCGCCGTCGACGCGGTCGTCCGGTCGACCGCCCCGGTGCCCCAGGTGCCGACCTCGTGCTCCCACTGGCTCCCGACCGGCGCGCCCGCCGGCCCGGTGAAGTCGTCGCGCAGGAGCGTGGTCCAGCCCGGGGCGTCGGCGGGCGCCGCCGTGACGGCCTGGCCGGCGGACGAGGCGGTCGGAGTCGCGGACGCCGGTGCGAGGGCGGCGACCGCCTGCGGGGGTGTCGCCGCGAGCACTCCGAGGCACAGGGCCGCGAGGGCGAGGGCGAGTCGCGGCCGGTCGAGGAGTCGTGAAGGCATGGCGAGTCCTCTGCGTCGAAGGGGCGCGCAGCTGCACGCGCCTCGACGCTAGTGAGGAGTGCTCGCTCTCCCTCCACCCTCCAGGCGGGGTGATCCCCGGGACGAAAGCTCACGACCGGGCTCAGCGGGGCCGGGTCCAGGGTGCTGGCAGAGGGGCGGCCGCCGTCGCCTCCGATCGCCCGTTCGAAGGAGAACACCATGCACCGTCGTCTCACGGCCACGCTCGCCGCGATCGCCCTCGCCCTCGGAGGGGCCGTCGCCGTCGCGACCCCCGCCTCCGCCGGGCAGCTCGTCTACCAGAACGGCGGCCCGGGCAACTGCTACGAGGTCCGCTCGCAGCGCGACTCCCTGGGTCGCGCGCAGGTCACGGTGTGGTGGCACTGCGACCAGGCGAGCAACGTCAAGGTCATCTGGAAGAACGGCCCGGACAGCGGCTGCAACACGATGAGCGTCATCAACCGCAAGTTCAGCGACAGCTCGGGCGTCGCGTCCCGGTTCGACCGTCTCGTCTCCTGCTGACCCGGACGGGCTGCCCCTGATCCCTTCCCCTGGATGCCGCTCCGGTACGCGGCACGCCGCACGAGGCGTACCCGAGCGGCCTCCCGCGGGAGGGAGGCGGCTGCGCTCAGTGCTCGGCGCGCCCCGAGTCCTCGATGAGGCGCACCTTCACGTTCACGGCGAGCGGCCCCGAGACCGACGGGTCGGCGGCGAGCAGCGCGTGCATCCGCTCGCCCACCAGGCGGAGCGTCTCGGGGGCCGGCAGTGCGGCGGACGCGGCGATGTGCGCGCTCACCGTGGTGAACCCCTCCGACCGGTCGATGTCGACCAGCACGTCGGGCTGCCGCAGGTCCAGCTTCACGGCGAGCGCGTCGGCCGCGGCCTCGACGATCGGCTGGGCGGGGTAGACCCCCGCGACGCCCTCGATGTCGCGGATCTCGGCGGTCAGCCGCTGCGAGAGCTCGGTGTCGTCGGTCATTCCCGCTCCTCCCGGTGGGGGTACACGTCGTCGACCGTCACGTCGATCGCGCCGACGGTCAGCTCGGTGTGACGCTCCAGGGCGTAGCGGATGCGCTCGCGCAGGCGGTCGGCGGCCACGGCGACCGGCAGGCCGAACTCGAGGGCGCAGGTCACGTCGATCCGCACCACCGCGCCGGGAGCCGAGACGTCGCCGTCGAGGGTGCAGCGGCCCATGATGACGCCGCCCATCGTGTCGCCGGCGCGGCGGATCATCCCGCGCACGGCCGCCTCCGTGAGCGCCAGGCGGAGGGTCGGGTCGGGGTGGCGGACGGGGATGTCGCGGCCGGAGCGCACCTCGGAGCGGATCGCGTCGAGCAGGCCGGCGATCCAGACCTCGTCGCGGTCGGGCTCGCGGTCGGCCTCCTGCCGCAGCGCCCGCGCCGAGAGCTCGGTGAGGCGGGTGAGGTTCGCGAGAGCGAGCCGGCACGCGGCGGAGTTCTCGATCGAGGGGTCGCGCGGCTCGCGACCGCGGTCGAGGTACTCGCCCAGCTCCTCGAGCGTGTGGCCGTCGAGGTCGTCCTCGGGCACGGCGGCGTCGTCGGTCATCGCCATGCCTCCAATTCGTGGAGCAGGAATCGACGGGCCCGGGCGAGGAGGCCGCGGACCGTCGAGACGGGGAGTTCGAGAGCGTCGGCGATCTCCTGGTAGCTGTAGCCGGCGGTCTCGCGGAGTAGCCAACAGCGTCGCTGATCAGCAGGCAATCGGTCCAGCGCTTCCCAGACCGCGTCCAGCTGGAGTCGTGCCTCGACGATGCGCTCGGGGGAGTGCTCGGGCGGCGCGGGCGGATCCCAGTCGTCGATGTCGTCGTGGCGGCGGCGGACGCGGATCCGGTCGATCGCCTTGTGGGTGACGATGCGCATCAGCCAGTTGCGGATGTGCGCCGGGCTGTCGAGATCGGCCAGACGCCGCCAGCCGGTGAGGAACGCCTCCTGCACCACGTCCTCGGACTCCGCCTCGGAGCCGAGGAGCTTCGCGGCGTAGACGCGCATGAGGGCGCCGTGGCGGCGGGCGAGCTGCTCGAACGCCTGCACGTCGCCGTCGACGGCGCGCGCGGCGAGGGTCGCGTCGGACGCGTTCAGGAGGGGGTCGTCGTCGATGAGCGCCTCCTCCGCGGTCCCGCGCGCGGTGCCCCCGCGCGCCGATGCCCTCAGTGTGGGGCGCCGTCCGGCATGACTACCAGCCTTGACAACGGGCCGCCGAATCCGCTGGCCGGATTGCGAGTGCCGCCGATGGGGGACGTCTCGAGACGGGATTCGTGACATTCCGGCTCCTCGACACGTCTTGATTCCGTACCCCTCGTGCGTCCCCCCGAGCGCACGGACCCCGAACCCGGAAGAAGTCCCCATGCACTGCTCCCTCCGCCGCCGCCCCGGGCGGACGTCATGAGCGAGTCGACCTTCACCCTCGGCAGCCCCTTCGCGGGCGACGAGCGGGCCGACCGGCGCTACGAAGCCTCCGGCGACGATCCGTCCGCCGCGTCCGCCGTCTACTCCGAGGCGTACGGCGGAGGCGAGTTCCGCGTCGCTCCGTCGCAGCGCGGCTTCTCCTACCGCTACGCCGTCCGCGGCAGCGACCGGGTGACCCTGCGCACCTCCGACTGCTCCGGCGCCCTCACCGGCCAGGTCCCCCACCTGAAGGAGTACGTCGTCGGCTGGTTCCGCGCCGGCGGCGGACGCCTGAACCTGCCGCCGTTCACCCGGACCGGCGCCCTGTCGGCCCCGTTCCTGTTCCCCGCGGAGCGCCAGTTCGGGCTCGAGTTCGAGCCGCACCGGCAGAACCTCATCCACTTCGCCCCCGGGTTCCTCGAGGACGTCGCGACCGAGACGCACGCCGGCCCCCGCCAGCCCGTCTCCTTCGACCACGCGGCGGACGCCGACCCCGGCGTCCTCGCCCGCTGGCGCGCCGCGGTGACGGAGGCGAGCGCCGCGCTCGCGACGGCCGCGATCACGCCGCTCGTGCGCTTCACCGCCGAGCTCGACCTCGCCCGCGTGCTGCTCCTGCTGTTCCCGTGGCGCGCGTGGGACGTGCCGGCCGTGTTGCGGCGCCCGTCCGCCTCTCGTACCCGGGTGGCGCTCGACTTCCTCCAGCACCACGCCCACGAGCCGATCACCCCGGCCGACGCCGCCCGCGCGGCCGGTCTGCACACCCGCACGCTGCAGCAGGCGACGAAGCGGCACCTCGGAGTGTCGCCGTCGGTCTACCTGCGCGACGTGCGGCTGGACCGCGCCCACTCCGACCTGGTCGCCGGCGACCCCTGCTCGACCACCGTCGCCGCGGTCGCCCGCGAGTGGGGCTTCGGCAACCTCGGCCGCTTCGCGAGCGCGTACCAGGTGCGCTTCGACGAGAAGCCGAGCCACACGCTGCGCCGCTGACGCGCAGCCCCTGCGTGCCCGAGGGCCCGGACTGTCTCACGGCAGTGCCGGCCCTCGTCGTCTCCGGGTGCGTCCCGAGGGGCCGTTTCGGAGGATGCTCCATCGTGTCCCCCGACCGGTCTTCCGGACACGGACCTCGTGACACTCGGCGCCGGCTCAGCCCGGCTGATGCACGTGGATGTCGCTGCTCGACGTCACGCCGTTGAACTCGAGATACAGCTGCCCCTCGACGACCGACACGGTCAGCGTGTTGCGGCGCTCGAGTACCGCGACCGCGGCATCCAGGAACCCCTGGTCGAAGCTCTGCACGGTGATCTGCTCGAGCTGGTGGACGCGCTTGCCGGACCACGCCGCGATCACCTTCTCCGGGTTGCGATGCGTGTAGACCGTCGTGCGGTCGGCCAGCTTGCTCCCGAAGTGCAGTCGCTCGGCGTCCGGCGCGCCCACCTCGATCCACGTGGTCAGCCTGCCGGTGAGATCGCGGACCAGCACCGCCGGCTCGGTCGCTGTCGACGAGATCCCCTCGCTGAAGGTGATCCCCTCCACGTATTCGAGGCAGTACGCGAGCACGCGCGTCATCATGTACGCGTCGGTCTCGGAGGGGTGCCGAGCGGCGCGCAACGTGATGTCCTCGTAGACGCCGCGGTCCACATCAGCCAGCTGTATCGCGAAGTTGTACATCACTGCGCCGGCTGCCACGTGTGCGAGCTTATGTCCTCTCGCTCATCGAGGAGCGCGAGGCTTCTCCGGCGCCGGTGGGGGCATCGTGTCCGCGCGCCTCCTGGGGAGCGCCTCCGCGACCAGGAGCTCGAGGCCTGGCTCGGGGTCAGCCGGACGCCGATCCGGGAGGCGCTGCTCCGGCTGGCCCGCGTCGGCCTCGTCTCGGCCAAGCCCGGCCGGGCGACGATCGTGACCCCCGCCACGGCCGAGAGCATCAGCGACGCTCAGCAGATCGCCGCCGCCATGCACGAGCTCGCCACGCGCCTCGCCGGCCCGGCCGTCACTCCGGAGGCGCTCGTCGCGATGGAGTCGGCGAACGACGACTTCGCCCGGGCGCTGGCGGAGGGCGACGTCGAGCTGGCGCTGCGCTCCGACGACGCGTTCCACGCGGTGCTCACCGGGCTCAGCGGCAACGGGATGATCGAGGACGTGCTCGAGCAGGCCACTCCGCTCATCCGCCGTGCCGAGCGCCAGCGCTTCGCCTCCCTCGCGGCCCGAGGATCCGTGGAGCAGCACCGCGCGATCGTGGAGTCCCTCCGCGCGGGCGACACGGACGGCGCCGCCCGCCTCAGCCGCGAGAACTGGATGACGCTCGACCGTCACCTGCACGAGGCCTGACGCGCTGCTCCTCCGCGGGGAGGAGTCCGCGCTCGGTCATGCGCGAGGGCGGCGCGATCGCATCCGCGACGAACCGCTCGGTCAGGTCGGCATGCCCTCGCCCGCGCGCTCCGCATCCGTCCCGAGAGCTGAGCGCCGCCCTCCCCGCGCCTCCGCCGCCGGGATGCGGGTCGAGGCGGGTGCCGGGCGCGGCGCGGAACGACGGACGGCCGACGCGCGGGCGGCCGGAGCGCTCTGGAACACTCGAGCGAGGGGCGGGGGCTCCGGAGCGGGGGAGCCGGTGGCGTCACGCTTCGTCGAGCTCGACGGTCTGCGCGGCCTCGCCGCCCTCGGCGTGGTCGTCTACCACTTCACCACCGCGTTCTCGCTCGATCATCCGGATGCACCGCCGGGATCCGTCGCGCTCCCGTTCGGCGAGTTCGGCGTCCAGCTCTTCTTCGTCATCAGCGGCTTCGTGATCCTGATGTCCGCGGGCCGCGCGCGGCGGCCGTCGGACTTCGCGATCTCCCGCGTCAGCCGCCTCTACCCGGCCTACTGGATCGCGGTGGTCGTCTCGATCGTCGTCGGCGCTCTCGCCCGCGTCCCCGGCACCGACCTCACGCCGCTGGAGCTGCTGCTCAACTTCACCATGGTGCAGCGGTTGCTGCTGGTGCCCAACGTGAACGGCGCGTTCTGGACGCTGGCCGTCGAGATGCAGTTCTACCTGCTGGTGCTGCTCGTGCTCGTCCTCACGAAGTGCCGGTTCACGGATCGGCTGGTCCGCGTGCTGGTGGTCGTCTGGCTCGGCGTCGCCGCGACCGCCTCCGTCGCCGCCCACCTCGTCTCGGGAGGCGTCGACGTCGTCTCGGCGCCGGTCGCCGTCCGGGTCCTGGCGAACCTGACGCTGGCCGAGTACGGACCCCTCTTCTGCGTCGGAATGCTGCTGTTCCTCTCGCGACGCCAGGGGCGCTTCGAGCTCCTCGCCGTGCCGGCGGCTCTGATCGCGGCCCTGAACGCCCAGCTCCTCCACGGCGGGCCGGACGGAGCGGTCGTCCTCGGCGTCTGCGCGGCCGTCGCGGTCGTCGCGATGCGGCGCCGGACCGCCGTGCTGCGATGGGCGCCGCTGCTCTGGCTCGGGCGGATCAGCTACTCGCTCTACATCCTCCATCTGGTCGTGGGCAGCGCGATCGTCAGCGCGCTCTGGCCGCTGATCGGCCGCGACGGAGCCGGACTCGTCGCCTTCCTCGTCGTCCTCCTGCTGTCGTGGGGCGTCAACGCGGTCGCCGAGGAGCGGTGGAGCCCCGCCTGGCGCCGCGCCCTCACCCGTCGGCGCGACGGCCGGCTCCCGGCGGGGACGGCGACCGCGGCCTGACGCGGCTGTGCACTCCGCTGGCCGCTCAGCGAGTGCGCCGAAGGAGCCTGTGGACGCCGGTGGCCGCGAAACGCATCTCCGCTCGACGTTCCCTGCACCTTGGCTGAGCCACCGGGACGTCCGAGCCCCGGGCCACGTCTTCATCATGTGCCACGGATCGTGAGCACCGCGGCCCCGGCCACGACCTCTGACCATCTGGAGAAGATCATGACCAACGTCACCCCCACCAGCCTCGCCAACGCCTCCTCGGCCAAGCACGGCACCGCCACCTCGGCCGGCAAGAACACGATCGCCGACGGCGTCGTCGAGAAGGTCGCCGGCATCGCGGCCCGCGAGGTCCCCGGCGTGCACGACCTGGGCAACGGCGCCGCCCGCGCCATCGGCGCCATCCGCAACGCGATCAACGCGCAGGACCGCGGCCAGGGCATCTCCGTCGAGGTCGGCGAGAAGCAGGTCGCCGCCGACATCACCGTCGTCGCCGAGTACCCCGTCGCGCTGCAGAAGCTCGCCGACAGCATCCGCTCCGCCGTCTCCGAGGCCATCTCCTCGGTCGTCGGCATGGAGGTCGCCGAGGTCAACGTCACCATCTCCGACGTCTTCATCCCCTCGGACGACAAGGACGACGAGACCGAGAGCCGCGTCAAGTGACTCCGTCCCACATCGGCCTGGTCCTCGGCGCGGTCCTCGCGCTGACCGCTCTCGTCTTCGGCTTCTGGGCGCTCCTCTGGGTCGCCCTCGCCATGGCGATCGGCTACGGCGTCGGGCGGGTCGTCGAGGGCAAGCTCGACCTGCGCTCCCTCGGCGACACCCTCCGCGGGCGGCGGTCTTCGTGACCGCGGCGGTGATGGCCGACGAGGCCAGCCACGGCCGCACGACGATCAGCTCGCGCGCCGTGCGCCGAGTCGTGTCGGCCGTCACCGCGGAGGCGCTGGACGTGAACTCGTCCGACGTGTCCGTCGAGCTCGACGACGAGGGAGGACGCCTCCACGTCGTCGCGCACGCCCCCATCCACGTCACGCCCCTGAGCGAGACGGGCCGCCGCTCCTCCGGGACGCTGCTGGACCGACTCAGCCGGGCGCAGACGACCATCCGCTCGCGCTGCCTCGAACTGACGGGCTCCACGATCGGCCGGGTCGACCTCCGGATCACCGGTGCCGACCTCCGAGAACGAAGGAGGGTGTCGTGACGACTCCCACCACTGCCGGCCGGGCGCTCTACCCGCGCCTGGTGCGGCGCGAGACGCACTCGTCCCGCTCCGGATCGGCGATCGTCCTCGCCGTCCTGCTCATCCTCCTGTTCGCGTGGCTGGGCACGGAGGCGGTCCTCGCCGTCCTCGGCCAGCCCGCGCTGCTCGTGGCCCCGCAGGACGGAGCGTCCTCGCTGCTCAACGCGGCCGCGGCGCCCATCGCGCTGACCGCCGCCGCCGGCGCCGTGCTCGCGCTGATCGGGCTCGTCCTGATCGTCGTGTCGCTCAAGCCCGGCCGCCGCGGCCGTCGCGCCGTCAGCACCGACCGCACCGCGGCGATCGTCGACGACCGCGTCATCGCGCAGGCCGTCGCGCGCACCGCCGGCTACGCCGGTGACGTCGACCCCGACAACGTGTCGGTGTCGGTCGGATCCCGCGTCGTCGACGTGACGGTCTCCCGCACCTCCGGCCGCAGCATCGACGTCACGCCGATCCGCGAGGCCGTCGACGCCGAGCTCGCCACGTTCGACTGCACCCCGCGCCTGCGCTCCAAGGTGCGCCTGTCCGAGAAGGGAACGGTCCGCTGATGACCACCACGAACCGATTCCTCAACCGGCTGCTCCTGTTCGTCGTGGGCCTCGTCCTCCTCCTCGCCGGCGGCGCCGTCGCGGTGGGGTCGCTGCTCCCGCAGGTGCAGGAGAACGTGTCCACCGCCGCGCAGGACGCGGCCGACCCCACGAGCCAGGCCCTCTCGGGCGGCACCCCGTGGATCCTCTGGGTCATCGCGGTCGTCGCGCTCGTCCTCATCCTGCTGCTGGTGCGCTTCATCGTGCGCCAGGGCCGCGGCCGCACCTCCACGCTGCTGCGCGTCGGCTCCGGAGAGGGAGCGGGGACGCCCACCGGCGGCTCCGTCACCATCGACGCGAAGGTCGCCGAGCAGGTCCTCGAGGAGGCCCTGTCGCAGGAGCCGTCCATCGTCGCGGTCGACGTGACCGCGTTCGAGATCAAGCACCAGAAGGTGCTGCGCGTCACCGCGCACACCCGCCGCGGCGCCTCGCCCGCCCGCACCCGGCAGACGGTCGACCAGGCCGTCCGCCGGTGGGACGCCCTCCTCGGCGAGGAGACGCCCGTCGTCATCCAGATCGTCAGCGGTCTGCGGACGAAGATGAGCGGCACCGCCCGCGTGCAGTAGCCGCCGGCACCACCGTCCGGCCCTCCCGATCGGGAGGGCCGGAGAGCCCCGCTTAGGCGGGATGGAAGTCTTTCTGAAGGAGCACCCCATGTCCGATCCGATGGAGCCCGGCACCGTCGAGCGCATCCGCACCGATGAGCAGCCGACCCCGAACGAGCAGAGCCGGCGCGAGTCCGTCCGCCGCGACGGGAAGCCGTCCGAGCCCGAGTCGACCGAGAGCCGGGTCGCGACCGCCGCCGGCGAGAGCGCCCAGCGCGTGTCCGGCGTCCACCACCTCGGTGGAGCCGTCGCCCGCGGCCTCGACCGCGCCTCCCGCCGCGTGCTGGGCACCAGCACCGTCCCTGGAGTCACGGTCTCGAAGGCCGACGGCGTCACCACCGTCGACATCGACCTCGTCGTCGAGTACCCCCACCCCGTCCGCGAGGTCCTGGACGCCGTGCGCGATCAGGTGCAGCGCGTGGCGGAGCCGGTCGCCGGCGGCCACGTCGTCGTCAACGTCGAGGCGACCGACGTCCACGGCCCGTTCGACCCGATCGAGAAGCCGGAGGAGGACGAGGAGCCGCTCGTCGACACCGCCAAGCGCGCCGCGTCCGACGCCCGCGACTCCGCCGTGGAGGCCGCCGGGAACGCTCGCGACGCCGTCTCCGGTGCCGTCGACTCCGCCCGCGGACGCCTGGCGGACGCCGCCGACGACGCCGCTGACGCGATGGACCGCGCGGCCGACGAGCGCGACGAGCGCGCAGCCGCCCAGAAGACGGCCGACGACGAGCGCGCCGCCGAGCGCGACGAGGACGACCCCCGCGTCGAGACGCACGCGGCCCCGGCCGTCGTCGAGACCGCGGAGTTCGTGGTCCGCGTCCAGGTCGAGCCGGTGGACGACGACGGCGACCCCCGCACCGCGACCGTCGAGGTCGCTCCGGCAGAGGAGTCCGAGCACGTCGAGCGCGACGAGGCCGCGGCCGATCGCGACGCCGCGTCCGACGACGCCCACCGCTCCGAGGACGACCGCGCGTCGTCCGCCGCCGGTCGGGAGTAGTCCCGTGCGCACCCGCTCGTACGGCGCGCGACGCAAGCCGCGCGCGGCCTGGATCGCGCTCGGCACGGGCGTCGTGCTCTCGTTCGTGGTCGTCGTCGCCGTGCTGCTGCCCGTCCTCGGGCTGATCGGCGCGGCCGACGGCACCACGGCCGGGGCGCTCGACGTCCCGGTCGGCGCGATCGTCCTCTCGATCGTCCTCAGCTACGCGGTCGGCCTGGCCTGCCTCGCCGTCGCGTTCCTCTCCCGCAACGCGGCCCTCGCCTGGGTCGCCGCAGTCGCCGCCGTCATCGCGACGCTCATCGGCTCGATCTGGCCGCTCGTCGCGACCGGATTCGCCAGCGTCGACCAGGCGAAGGACGTCATCCCCTTCATCCAGGACCTGATCGCCCGGGTCCGGGGGTAGCGTCGGGGCGATGAGCTCCGACTACCTCCGCGCCTACGACGACCAGCTCCGCTCCGACGCCGAGACCCCGAGCGCCGTCTCCGTGACGCGCGAAGGGCCTCTGCGTCTGGTGACCTTCGCCGGCGGACGCGGCTTCGTCACCTACCGCGACCTCGCCGGCGCCTCCTCCGCGGAGATCGCCCGCCTGGTCGCCGCGGCCTGCGCGCACTTCGACGCCGATCCCGGCATCACCCGCGTCGAGTGGAAGATCCGCGGCCATGACGAGGCCCCCGGCCTGCACGACGCGCTCGTCGCGAACGGCTTCGCGCCGGACGAGGCCGAGTCGATCATGATCGGCCCGGTCGAGGCGCTGCTCTCGGACCGGCCGGTCCCGGAGGGGGTCGTGCTGCGGCGGGTCATCGACGAGCCGGACGTCCGCGCGTTCAGCGCCATGATCGACGCCGCCTTCGAGGAGGAGGTCGACGTGTCGATCGCCGATTCGCTCGTCGCCCGCCTGGCGCGCGGCGACGGCATGGAGCTGTGGGTCGCCGAGGTCGACGGGCGGATGGCGTCCGGCGGCCGGCTCGAGCCCGTCCCGGGCACCGCCTTCGCCGGCATCTGGGGCGGAGCGACGCTGCCGGACTACCGCGGACGCGGGCTCTACGGCCTGGTCACGGCCGCCCGCGCCGCCTCCGCTCGAGCCCTCGGGAAGACCCTCGTGCACAGCGACTCGACCGAGTACTCGCGGCCCATCCTGGAGCGCGCGGGCCTCGTCCGGGTGTCGACGACGACTCCGTACCGTCGGCGGCGTCCGTAGTCCGCTTCTCCGGGCGTGCGCGGGGATCTCGAGACGCGCGCGGTGCGCGCTACTCGATCAGCACGGCGGGGACTTCTGCTGGTCGAGTAGCCCGAAGCGGCGTATCGAGACCTGCCCGTTCGTGCGTGGAGATCTCGATACGCGCGCTGCTCCGATCAGCTCGGGGACGTGATCTCGAGCGCGATGTTGTCGGGGTCGCGGAACTCGAGGAGGCTCATGCCGCCGGCGTCCTTGATCGGCTCGTGGGCGATGCCGAGGTCGTCGAGCACGGCCGCGGCCGCCTTCAGCGCGTCGAGGTCGGGGACGGTGAAGCTGACGTGGTCGAGCCCGACCCGGTCCTCGTCGAAGCGGTCGTCGCCGGGCGCGACGGGGCGCAGGCCGAGCAGTCCGCCCGGGAACTGGTAGATCACGCCGCCGAACACGAACGCCAGCTGCTCCTTCTCCTCCGGCGACGCGTCGGCCGGCGGCGCCTCGAAGGCGACGTCGAAGCCGAAGACGGAGTCGTAGAAGGGGCGCGAGACGGCGATGTCGCGGACGGTGAGTCGGACGTGGTTGTAGTCGACAGCGGGGATCGGCACAGGGGTTCCTCTCGGCGGGGCGGGCGGAGTGCCCGTCTCCAGTGGTTCGGAGGCGGCGGGCCGCCGGTTCGGGGCTGGCGCCGCCTCCGAGGATCGGGTAGCGCGTCAGTCCAGCTCGGTCGGGCGCGCCGGCTCGGCCAGCAGGGCGCGCGCCGCCATCCCGATCACCGCGCTGTAGGTGGGGTAGGCGAAGCGGACGTTCGCGAGGGTCGCGAGGTCGACTCCGGCCGCCATCGCCGTGGTCACCGACTGCACGACCTCGATCGCGTTCTCGCCGACCGCGTGCGCGCCGAGCAGCAGCTCGCGGCGCCGGTCGGCGATCAGCGTGAGGAACCCGTTCTCGCGGTCGTCGATGACGGCGCGGTCCAAATTGGAGAACGGCACCGAGGCGACGACGCACTGCGGGTCGCGCTCGCGGGCCTGCTCCTGCGTGAAGCCGACGCCCGCGTAGTCAGGGTCCGTGAATCCGCCCGCGGGCAGGAGAAACTGGGGCGTGCGCCGGTTCGCGCCGAGCACCGCGTTCTCGGCGGCGGCCTCCGCCTCGAACTGCGCCGCCTGGACGAGCATGTCGCGCCCGTTCGCGTCGCCGACCGCGAAGATGTGCGGCACCACGGTGCGGAAGTACTGATCGGCGGGGATCGCCGAGCGGACGACCTCGATGCCCGCGTTCTCGAGCCCGAGGTCCTCGACGTCGGCGGGCCAGCCGGTGGCCATGACCACCACGTCGACCTCGACCGTCCGGTCCTCGCCGCCCTCGCGCCACGCGATCGCGAGCGAGCCGTCGTCCTGCCGCTCGATGCCCGACACCGTCTCGATCCCGGTGCGGACGCGGACGCCCTGGCGCTCGAAGGCGGCGCCGACGTGCTCGGAGATGCTGGAGTCGGAGGTCATCAGGATCCGCGGGGCGACGTCGAGGAGCGTCACCTCGGAGCCGAAGGCGTTGAAGACGGTGACGAGCTGGGCGCCCGTGTTGCCGCCGCCGATCACGGCGACGCGGCGCGGCAGCTCGGTCAGCCCGAGCACGTCCTCCGGCACGGTCGCGAGCTCGGCGCCCGGGATCGGCAGCCGCCGCGAGTGCCCGCCGACGCAGACCATGATCGAGCGCGCGCGGATCCGCCGCCCGCTGTCGAGCACGAGGGTGCTCTCGTCGACGAAGCGGGCGCGGCCCTCGTGGATCAGGTCGACCCCCGCCTCCTCGAACCGCTGCGCCTCGCGCTTGATCGAGCGCACCAGGTCGACGCGCTCGTGCACGTGGCGCACGGTCGCGGCCCAGTCGAGGACGGGAGTGCCGATCTCGATCCCGTAGTCGCCGGCGGAGCGGGTCTCGCGCATCATCCGCGCCGTCTTCGCGAGGACGCGGGTGGGCACGCAGCCGGTGTTGACGCAGGTGCCGCCGACGCGCGCGGCCTCGAGCACGACGACGCGCGCTCCCAGCTCAGCGGCGCGGAGGGCGGCGGCCGTCCCCGCGGGTCCTGCGCCGATGACGGCGACGTCGTACTCGGCCTGCTCGGGAGTGCTGTCGGGCACGGGGACCTCCGGTTCTGGGTGTGCTCCGATCCTGCCGCTCCGCGCCCCGCTGCACCCGGCCTTGACAGCCCGCCCGCGGACCGGCGTCGCGGGCGTCCCGACGCTGAACATCGGCCGAGGACGGTTGCTCGGCGGGCGCCCGGCACGGTGGGATGACCGGGTGGGCTGCGGCGGGGGACTCGAGCGGAAGGCGCTCCGATGAGCGCCCGCACCTTCGGGGTGGAGGAGGAGTACCTCCTCGTCGACGCCGGCACGTTCCTCCCGACGCCCGCGGCGCCGCTGCTGCTCGGCTCCGTGCGCGGCTCCGCTGCGGTCGCCCTGGCCGCCGAGCTCAAGGCGGAGCAGATCGAGGCGGTCGGCTCGCCCGCCCGCACGTACGACGCGCTGCTGGCCGGACTGCGCGAGGGCCGCCGCCTGGCCGACGACTCCGCCCGCGAGGTCGGTGCCCGCGCCGTCGCGGTCGCGACCAGCCCCGCCGCGTTCGAGCCGCACCTCTCGGCCGACGAGCGCTACGACCGGATGGCCGAGCGCTTCGGCCTCGTCGCCCGCGAGCAGTTCACCTGCGGCCTGCACGTCCATGTCGGGATCGGGTCGCCGGAGGAGGGGATCGCGGTCCTCGACCGGCTGCGCGGCTGGCTGCCCGCCCTCCTCGCCCTGAGCACCAACTCCCCGCTGAGCGCCGGTGTCGACACCGGGTTCGCCAGCTGGCGCTACCAGTCGTGGGGGCGCTGGCCCACCGCCGGCCCGGTCGGCATCTGGGGCGACGTCGAGCAGTACCGGAGCGTCGTCGCCTCCCTCACCTCCTGCGGCGTGCTGCTGGACGAGGGCATGCTCTACTTCGACGCCCGTCTCTCCCGTGCGCACCCGACCGTCGAGGTGCGCATCGCCGACGTCCCGCTGCACGCCGAGGACTCGGCGCTGATCGCCGTCCTGATCCGGGCGCTCGCCGAGACGGCCGTGCGCGACGCGGGCGCCGGGGTCCCGCCCGTGCCGCTGCCGACTCCGGTGATCGCCGTCTCCTCGTGGCTGGCGAGCCGCCACGGCACGACCGGCGACCTCATCGATCCGGTCGACGGCTGCCCGGCCCCCGCCTCCGCGGTACTGGCACGCCTGCTCGACCACGCGGGTCGGGCGCTGGCGGAGTCGGGCGACGAGGAGGTCGCGGCGTGCGGCGTCGAGCGGGTCCTGGCGCGGGGCACGGGCGCCGAGCTGCAGCGCGCGGTGTGGGAGCGGACGGCGTCCGCGGCCGAGGTGATCGCGGACGCGGCGGAGGCGACGCGCGCCTAGAGGCTCGCTGGTCGCAGGCTCACGGCTCGCTGGTCGCGGGCTCGGCGGTTCAGGGCTCGCTGGTCGCGGGGTCCGGTGACCCGGACTCCACCGTTCCGGACTCCTCCGCCTCGGGCTGCGGCGACTCCGGCACCAGCTGGTAGCCGCCCTCGATCGTCCCGTCCGGGCGGAGCAGGATCTGCGTGTACACCGGGGCGCCGCTGCGGAGCGTCGTGCCGCTGACCCGGAGGGGCTCCCCGGCGAAGAACGCCTCCGAGCCGGTGCAGCCGGCGAAGAAGGACGCGTCCGGGCGCTGCACGGCGAGGCACACCGTGGTGCCGTTCGGCTCGGTGATCAGCAGGCGGTCGTTCTCGGCGGTGTCGAACCCGGAGCCGTAGACGACGGCCTCCCCGGCGAGCAGGGCGAGGCCCGGCGGGACGTCGGTGGTCGGCTCCCAGCCCTCGACGAGCGCGGCGAAGCGGTCGGCGGGATCCGCGGAGGCGGTCGGCGGGGCGACGGGGTCCGCGGGCGGAGGGAGGAGGAGCGCGGTGGGGACGATCGCGCCGACCGCGGCTCCGCCGACGATCGCGGCAGCGAGCACGAGGCGGCGGCGGCGCGGGTGCGGCGTCCGCGGGGCCGGCCGGTCGGGGTGCTCGGCGGGCGACTCCGGAGTCCCGGAGCCGGCGGTCGCCGACAGCGGAAGTGCGGTCGCGGGCAGGGGGGCGCGCGAGTCGGTCGCCGTCCCGGGATGCGCCGTACCCGGCTGCGCTCCGGACGGCGCGGCGCCGGTCTGCGCGCCGGACCGCGTCACTCCGGGAGGCGCGTCCTCCGCCTCCAGCTCGCCGAGCCGTCGCAGCGCCTCGCGCCGCTCGTCCCGGTCGGCGCCGTCGTCGCGGGGTCGGGCCGACAGGATCCGCTCGAGATCCCTGCGCTCGTCGTCCTCGGCCTGCACTCCGTCAGTATGGCGGCGCCGGACACGGGAACGGCCCGCGACCCCCGGGACTCCGCCTTTTCAGCGGTGTCCCGGTGGCCGCGGGCCGTTCCGGTGCGGGCGTCAGCCCGACGGGTTCTCGACCGGGTCGCCCTCGGGGTCGGTGGCCGTCTCGGGGTCGACGTGCTCGGGGTCGGTGGTCTGCGGGTCCTCGGGAGTGTTCTTCTCGGTCATCGGATCCTCCTTGTCGCTGGATGCGGAACGTGCGGACAGGTTCCACGCTACGGCGGGAGCTCCGTGGAGCGCGCCCGGTTGACTCCGCCGCCCGGTGTCCGGAACCGAGGTCAGGAGCGGCGGATCCGCCCGAGCGGCCCGTCACGCTGCTTCCGGCCTCGGCTCCGGACGCCGCTCGCCTCAGCCGGCCCCTTCACCCGTGGCAGCCGCGGGCGTCCACCGCAAGGCCTGGCAGCGCTCTGTCGCGATTCGTACGCTGAACCCATCGAGCCGAGGAGCAGCAGCGCCACATGATCCGCACCACCGTCACCATCGAGGGCAAGACCTACGGGCTGTCCCAGGGGACCGACGTCGCCGAGCTGAAGCGGTCGGCGACCGAGGCGACGCAGGCCGGAGGAGGCCTCGTCGACTTCGTGATCGTGGGCAACCGCCAGGTCAGCGTCCTGATCTCGACGGGTGTTCCGGTGATCTTCGAGGAGCTCGAGGTGCCGGACGACGACCGCGACACCGGTGACGTCCACCAGCCGTGGGACGACATCGACTACCTCGACTGACCCCGTCCTCCCGGTCGCGCCGAGTCGCGGCCGGGTCCCAGACGCCTGAGGGGCGCCGCCGGCTGGACCCGGCGTCTCTCGGGCACCTCGTGCCGCGCTACTCCGCGGACTCGCTCTCGGCCAGCTCGCCCTCGACCAGCGTGCGGGCGGCCGAGGCGAGGGCCGAGCGGATGCGCTCCGCCGACTCCTGCAGCATCGCCGCGATCGCGTCGACGTCGTGGCCGCCGGTGTGCCGGAGCAGCCAGGCCTGGCGCTCGAGCGTCGGCAGGGCGTGCAGGCGGCGGTGGAAGCCCGAGCGCAGCAGGTCGTCCTCGCGGATCGCCGACGGGGCCTGCTCGGCGCGCTCCATCGCGGAGCCGCCGCGCTTCACGCTCGCGCGTCCGACCTCGGAGCGCATCAGGTCGAGGGCGCCCGTGTCGTCGAGTCCCTGCGGCCGTCCGCTGCGGACGGTGACCGCCGCGTGACGGAGGGCGGCGCTCGCCGCGGAGTCCGACAGTGTGAGCCGGTAGGCGTACGCGTAGAGGCCGAGGGCGCGGTTCTCGAGGGCGCGGCCTGCGAGCAGCTCGCCCTGCTGCTGCGACTGCGTCATGCCGACGGCGGCGACGGGTCTGTCGTAGGTGGTCACGGTGACTCCTCGGCTCCGCGCGCTCCCGGTCGGGAAACGCGTCGGAGGCGATGCTAGGGAGTCGAGAACGATCGTTCTACCCTTGACATTTCAGAATCTTTTTCGATGCATGCGCATGGAAGCGCTTTCCCGACAACCGTCCTGGAAAGTGGAAGCGCTCTCACTCCCGCGCCGAGAGGATGCAGAACTCGTTGCCCTCCGGGTCGGCGAGCACGGCCCAGGACTGCTCGCCCTGCCCGACGTCGGACCGCGTCGCCCCCAGGCCGACCAGCCGCGCGACCTCCGCCTCCTGGTCGTCCGGCACGAAATCCAGGTGCAGGCGGTTCTTCACGGTCTTGCGCTCGGGTACGTCGAGGAAGAGCAGGCTCGGCCCGCGGCCCGACGGGGCGAGCAGCTCGATGCCGTCCTCGTCCTCGTCCACGACGTCCCAGCCGAGCGCCTCCTGCCACCAGTGCCCGAGGGTCCGGAAGTCGGTGCAGTCGACGATGATCTCTTCGAGTCGGAGGGCCATGCACCGACGCTAATCGGCGCGGGGCGTGTCGGGGAAGTGCGTCCGGCGGGTCCGCGCGGCGCCGCGGCTCCGTCCGGCCGTGTCGTCCGCGGGACGGGTGCCCGTGCCGGTTCGGCACGACGGCTGGCGGCCGGAGCGGCGTCGCGGCACCCTCGACGCGGGTGCCCCTGCGCCCGGGGACGAGGAGCAGCATGAGCACCGCACGCGAGCAGTGGGAGGCGCGCTACGCCGACTCCGATCGGATCTGGTCGGGCCGGCCGAACGCGACGCTGGTCGGGTTGGTCGGCTCGCTGCCGCCGGGCCGCGCCCTCGACCTCGGCGCCGGCGAGGGGGCGGACGCGCTGTGGCTGGCGTCGCTCGGCTGGCGCGTGACCGGGCTCGACCTCTCCGAGACGGCGCTGGGCCGGGCGCGCGCGGCCGCGGCCGAGCGGGGCGCCGACGTGGACTTCGTGCAGGCCGACCTCGCCGAGGACTGGCCGGTCGTGGGGGAGTTCGATCTGGTGACGGCGAGCTTCCTGCACTCGATGGCCGAGTTCCCGCGGATCGACGTGCTGCGGCGGGCGGCCTCCGTCGTCGCTCCCGGCGGCCGCCTCGCCGTCGTCTCGCACGCCGCGCCCCCGCCGTGGGCGAGCGGCGACGACCACCGCCACGGAGCGATGCACCTCGTCGGCCCCGAGGAGGAGCTCGCCGAGCTGGCCCTCGACCCCGCCGAGTGGACCGCGGAGCTCGTCGAGACGAGGGAGCGCGCCGTGACCGCTCCCGACGGCACGGCAGCCGTGCTCCTGGACGGCGTGATGCTCCTGCAGAGACGCGGCTGAGCAGGCGCCGCTCGAGGACCCGCGGCCGGGCTAGCGTGGTCCGCGACCCCGACCCCGCAGGAGGCGCCGATGCCGCTCGATCCGTACCTCGCCGCTCGGCTGCCTCTCCTGGCCGGCCTCGCGTATCCGCTCGACGCCGAGCAGGCCGCCCGCATGGCCGCGTTCGAGGAGGATCCGGGGCCCTGGTCGCTGCCGGAGGGGATCGACGTCGTCGCGGAGACGGCGTCCGGCCCGCACGGACCGGTCCCGCTGCGCGTGTACTCGCCCGCCGCGCCCGAGCGCGCTCTGCTCTGGGTGCACGGAGGAGGGTTCGCCGCCGGGAGCATCGACATGCGCGAGTCGCACGTCGTCGCGGCGGAGCTCGCCCACCGGGCGCGGGCCCGGGTCGCCTCCGTCGACTACCGGCTCGCCGGCCCCGACGTCCGCTACCCCGTCCCGCTCGACGACGTGCACGCCGCCTGGCGGCACCTCCGCAGCACGGAGTCCGGATCCACGCCCGTCGCGATCGGCGGCGCGAGCGCGGGAGCGGCCCTGGCCCTCGGCGCGGTCCTCCGCGAGCGCGACGCCGGTGCGCGGCTGCCGGAGCACGTGCTCCTGGCCTACCCCTTCGCCCACTTCCCCAACCCCGCCGTCGACGACGCGATCGCGGCCGAGCTGCGTGAGCTGCCGCCCGTCCTCCGCTTTCCTCCGTCGAGCATCGAGGGCATGGTGCGCACCTACCTCGGGCGGATCTCCGACCTCCCCGTCGAGGCGCTGCCCGGCTCCGCGCCGCTGGCGGGTCTGCCTCCGGTCACGGTCCTCGTGAACGAGTACGACGAGCTGCGGGGGTCGGCCGAGCTGCTCCTGCGCCAGCTCGCGGAGGCGGGCGTCGCCGTGACCGGGCACCTGGCCGCCGGCATGCCCCACGGGCACCTCAACCGGACGCCGGCGCTGCCCGAGGTCGACCGCTCGCTGCACCTCTTCGCCGCTCAGCTGCGCGCGATGGGCTGAGGCGCTCGGCCCCGTCCCGTCCGCTCTGCCCCGCTCAGCTCAGGCGCGGTCCGCACCGTCCCGCTCAGGCGCGGTCGTGCAGGGTGACGTGGTACCCGTCCGGGTCGGCGAGGGTGAAGGTGCGCCCGAACGGGCCGTCGATGGGAGCCGCGACGACGGGGTGCCCGTCGGCGACGAGCGCGTCGTGGATCTCCTGCACGCCGGTCGCGTGCAGCCAGATCGCGGCGCCCACCCCGGGGCGGGAGGCGGAGTCGAGGTCGGTGCCGGGCTCGAGGTCGCGCAGGGCGAAGGCGATCGGAGTCGTCGCGAAGACGACGGCGTGCGGCGGGCCGGCGGGCGAGCGGACCAGGCCGAGGTACTGCTCGTAGAACACCTGGGACGCCGCGAGGTCGCGGACCTGGAGCGAGACGAAGTCGGGGCCGGTGACGGGCATGGGGTTCCTCCTCGGTTGTGTCAGCTTTCTGACACACCGGAGCGTATGTCAGAATACTGACATGAGTCAAGACGGCATCGACCTCGAGACCTCGCTCGGCTACCTCCTCAAGGAGGCGTCGAGCGCCCTGCGCGCGGCGATGGAGGCGGTGCTCCGCCCGCTCGGGATGACGGTCACCCACTACTCCTGCCTCGAGCTCCTCGCCCAGCGGCCGGGCCTCTCCAACTCGGAGCTCGCGCGGGGCGCCTTCGTCACCCGGCAGTCGATGAACGTCCTGCTGCAGACTCTGGAGCGCGACGGCGTCGTCACCCGCCCCGACGCGGCTCCGGTCGGCAAGGCGCTCCCCGCCCGGCTCACCGAGCGCGGACGCCGGAGCCTGGCCGAGGCGTCCGCCGCCGTCCGCGGGGTGGAGCTGCGGATGCTGGAGGGGCTCACGGAGGAGGAGCGGCAGGCGGCGGCGCGCCTGCTCCACGGGATGATCCGATCGCTGCGGGTGGACGACCGCGCCTGAGGGGCGCTGTTCCGCCGTCTGTAGGAACGGGCGCCGCGCGCTCGCCGGTACGGTCGCGCTCATGGCAGCAGGAGGAGCGGTGCGCCCGCTCGACGTCGGGATCGTCGGCGGCTCGATCGGCGGACTGTTCGCCGCGGCCCTGCTCGTCCGCGACGGGCACCGCGTGACGGTCCTCGAGCGGTCGGCGACGGGCCTGTCGCGGCGGGGCGCCGGGCTGGTGGCCCAGCAGGACCTGATCGACCTCCTGCACGCGATCGGCCGCGACGACGAGGCGCGGGTCGGCGTCGTTGCGCACGAGCGGATCACCCTCGACCGCTCCGGGCGCGTGATCGGCCGCGACCCCTCCCCGCAGACGCAGGTGTCTTGGGACCACCTCTACGACACGCTCCGCTCGCGGATCCCCACCGACCGCTACCTCCTCGGTCACGCCGTCGCCGGGGTGCGCCCCTCGACCGGGACGGACCCGGTCGTCGTCGAGCTGCGCGACGGGAGCGGCCTGGAGTTCGACGTCGTCCTCGGAGCCGACGGCCTCGGATCCGTCGTGCGCGCGGCGGTCGCGCCCGAGGCGCCGGGGAACCGCTACGCCGGCTACTCGACCTGGCGCGGGCTGATCCCGGAGTCGGCGCTCCCCGCCGGGGCCGCGGCGACTCTGCTCGGACGCTTCGCCTTCTACACCGCGCCCGGCGAGCACATGCTCGGCTACCTCGTCCCCGGACCCGCCGGCGAGGTGGAGCCCGGCCGACGGCGCTACAACTGGGTCTGGTACCGGCCCCTCTCCGAGGACGCCCTCCGCGGAGTGATGACGGCGTCCGGCCGTCCGCCGGAGAGCGTGTCCCTCGCGCCCGGCGACCTCGCTCCCGATCTCCGCCGCCGGCTCGAGGAGGACGCGGTCGACCGCCTGCCGCCGCCCTTCGCGGCCTCCGTCCTCGCCGAGCCGCAGCCCTTCCTGCAGGCGATCGTCGACTACGTCCCGCCGCGGACGGTGCGCGGCCGGGTCGCCCTCCTCGGTGACGCCGCCGTGACGGTGCGGCCGCACACGGCCATGGGCGCGGCCAAGGCGGCGGGCGACGCGCTGGCCCTCGCCGCCTCCCTCGCGCGGCACCCGGTCGACGAGGCGCTCCAGCGCTACGAGGCCGAGCGGCTCCCCGTCGGCCGCGCCATCGCCGAGTACGGCAGGCGCGTGGGCCGCTCGATCCCGCTGCTGTCCGAGTGACCGCAGCAGCATGCGCCCGGCCGAACCCGGATCGACGGCGCGAGCCGATCCTCGGTCGGAGCGGACATGGCTCGCGCTCGCCCTTCAGCGTGCAGGGTCCGATGCGCTGCCCGGCGGCGACTCGAAGGGAAGCTGGAACGGGGGTTCGCAGCATCGCATGGTCGCCACCACGTGGCGCCGGCGCGGACGATTGCAGTCGATAGCGACGAATTAGGTTTCGGCTAGAGGTGACTATCATCGGCTAGATGTTGCCTGAGCAGAACCCCTACAGCCCTGGATCCGGTCGGCGGCCGCCCGAGCTCGTTGGTCGGACTGGCGAGCTCGAAGCGTTCGACACGATCCGCGCTCGTGTCACGCATGGAATGAGCGATCGCGGCATCGTCCTCACGGGCCTCCGCGGCGTCGGCAAGACGGTGCTGTTGAACGAGATGCACCGCATGGCGGAGTCGTTCGAGTGGCTCACGGTGCGCCTCGAGGCGCGTCGGGATGAAGGCGGCGCGCGGGCCGTACGGCGTGCCCTGGCTCGAGAGCTCGTCGTGTCCGCTCGCAAGCTCACCCGCTCGAAGCCGACGGCGCTGATGCGAGAAGCACTCGGCACGATCTCCTCGTTCAATGCGAAGGTCGGTGCAACGGGGATCGAACTCGGAGTCGCACTCAACGACGGACGTGCCGACTCCGGCGACGCTGAAGTCGACCTCCTCGAGCTCGTCGAAGACGTTTCCACCGCTCTGGGGGAGCGTCGTCGTGCCTTCGGTGTGTTCGTCGATGAGATGCAGGACCTCGATGCGGAGACGATGGGTGCGCTCATCGCCGCTCAGCATGCGGCGAACCAGCGGGAGTGGCCGTTCTACATCATCGCCGCCGGCCTCCCGAATCTCCCCCGTGTCCTCACCGAGACGCGTTCGTACGCCGAGCGCCTCTTCAACTACCGACAGATAGGCACCTTCTCTCGCGACGATGCGGCGCACGCTCTCCGAGAGCCCGCGGAGCGGCTCGGCGCTGAGTTCGCTCCCGATGCGCTCGAGATTCTCCTCGAAGCCGCAGGCGGCTACCCGTACTTCATTCAGGAGTACGGGCAGGCCGCATGGAACCTCTCCAGTCGTCTTGTCACTCTGGCCGACGCCACGGCAGCAGTGCAGTACGGGACCGAACAGCTCGATGCCGGATTCTTCCGCTCACGATGGCAGCGAGCCACGCGCTCAGAGCGACGAATGCTCCGCGCCATGGCAGCCGACGGTGAGGGACCCTCCTCCACCGCTCTCGTCACGCAGCGAATGGGTATCCCGACAACCAGCCTCGGGCCCTACCGTGCCGCGCTCATCAGCAAAGGACTGGTCTACTCACCCGAGCACGGCCAGATCGCCTTCACGGTCCCCGGCATGGCTGGATACGTCGACCGCCACCACGAGGACCTCGACGACGGGAGCCCGAGCGTCTGAAGTCGACCAGACGTCTCCTCTCTCAAGGGCTCGGAGTCCGGTCGCGTACGGGACGTCGCAGAACAGTAGGCCTGGGGAGGCATCAAGACGGAGAACCAGGGACGGCCCTGATCTTCCGGCTGGTCTCCTCAGGTGAGCCGAGGTCCGTGCTCGTCACGAGTTCATCCGCCGCCCCCGCCTGGCCGCTCCCCGCCGTCCGCCGCGCGTCCCTTGCTCCTCGACCGCGGAGACGGCACCCTCGGGTGACGGCCCACGGCGAAGGAGACGCATGGACGACGACGGACTCCTGGCTGCGCTGCTGCGGGGACGGCCGGCGACGCTGGCCGACGCGGCGGAGCTGACCCACATCGACGAGGCCGAGGTCGCCGCGGCGATCGAGCGGCTCCGCGGCCGGGGGCTCATGGGCGGCGAGGGCGAGCAGCTCGACTTCCCGGCGCCGATGGAGTGGGCGGCCGCGGCCATCGCCCGGCACACGGAGTCGGCGCGGCGGGCGGGCAGGGAGTCCCTGGACGGGATCGAGCGCGTCGTCGCGGGCCTGCCGATGCTGCTCGGCGCCTGGCGGGTCGGCGAGGACACGTCGGATCCCGTGCCGACCCTCCTCCGCCACGGGCCGCACGCGTCCGAGGACCTCTGGTTCGACCTGGTGCGCCGCGACTCCGGCTCGCTCGTGGCGGTGCTCCCGAACGTGGAGCGTTTCCTCGATCCGCCGACGGAGCGGGCGATCCGCTTCGGGCACGCGCTCGCGGCGAAGGACCGGGTGCGCGTCATCATGCCGGCCGCCGGCGCGCGCGACCCCCGGGTGCTCGCCCGGGTGGAGGCGTACCAGGCGGCGGGCGTCGAGTACCGGCTCCTCGAGAGCCCGCCGAGCTGGTTCTGGGTCGACGGCGACCACCTCGCCGTCCCGTTCGAGTGGGGCGAGACGAAGCCGACCAGCGTGCTCGGCGTGCGCCATGCGGCGCTGGCCGGGCTGGTCGAGTCGTACTTCGAGGTGCTGTGGCGGCAGGCCGCTCCGATCGGCGCCGTCGACCAGAGCTGGCTGCCGCTGCTCCGGCTGATGCGCCAGGGCGTCACGCTCGAGACCGCGTCGCACCGGCTCGGCATGAATCCGCGGACCGGCCGCCGCCGCGTGGCCGCCGCGATGGAGCACTACGGAGTGGCGACGCTCTTCGCGCTCGGCACGGCGTGGGCGGCGGACTCGCGCACCCGCGACGGCGACGCCGGTGCCGGAGAGCCGGTGCTCGATGATCCGGAGGCGCTCGAGCCGGGAGCGCTGGACGACGGCGAGATCGACCTCGCCGAGACGGTGCCGCGCGATTGAGCTCCCGCGGGACCGAGCCGTGCGGCCGACCCCTCGACGCCTTCGGGTGGCAGTGAGGAGTCGGCCGATGCGCCCGCCCGGGCACCTCTCCAGTGTCCGGACGTGACCACCGCGGGGACAAGAGCCTGTAGCGGACACGTCCGGAAGAGGACACCGCACCCGGGAGCGGATCGCCGGCGCTCCCGCTCCGGGGCGGGCGCGTGCCAGGCTTGCCGCATGGATCTCGAGGTGCGGCCGGGGCTCGTCGTCCCCGCATCGGAGCTGCAGTGGCGGTTCTCGCGCTCCTCCGGGCCCGGCGGGCAGCACGTGAACACCTCCGACAGCCGCGTGCAGCTCACCTGGAGCGTCGAGGAGTCGACGGCCCTCTCGGACGAGCAGCGCTCGCGCCTGCTCGAGCGCCTCGGGCGGCGGCTCGTCTCCGGAGCGGTCACCGTCACGGTGGCGCAGGAGCGCTCGCAGCTGCGCAACCGCGAGACGGCCCTCGAGCTGCTCCGCGGGATCATCACCGCGGCCCTCGCGCCGCCCTCCGCCCCGCGGCGCCCGACCCGGCCCACGCGCGGCTCCACCCGCCGCCGGCTCGCCGCGAAGCAGCAGCGCTCCGAGACGAAGCAGCAGCGCCGGCGGCCGCCCGGCGACTGAGCGGAGCCGGGGGTCCGTCCGGCGGGTGCGCCAGGCCGCGGTGCCCCGATCGCGCCGGACCCGGCTCAGGGAGTGAAGAACGCCTCGATCGCCGCGGTCAGGGCGACCAGGTCGTCCACGTGGGCTAGCTCGCGCGCCGAGTGCATCGAGAGCAGCGGCACTCCCACGTCGACCGTGGAGATGCCGAGCCGGGTCGCGGTCAGCGGGCCGATCGTCGATCCGCACGGCACCGAGTTGTTCGAGACGAACTCCTGGTACCCGACCCCGGCGCGCTCGCAGACGCCCGCCCACAGCGCCGCGCCGCGCGCATCCGTCGCGTAGCGCTGCGTCGCGTTGATCTTGAGCAGCGGCCCCTTCCCGGCCACCGGCTGGTTCGCGGGATCGTGCTTCTCGGAGTAGTTGGGGTGCACGGAGTGGCCCGCGTCGGCCGAGAGGCACCAGGAGGCGGCGATCGCCCGGGCGCGCTCGTCGACGCCGGCGCCGAGGGCCGTGCCGATGCGCGAGAGGACGTCCTCGAGGAACGGCCCGCTCGCTCCGGAACGGCTCGCCGAGCCGAGCTCCTCGTGGTCGAAGGCGGCGAGCACGCTGATGTGCGCGGGCGGCGCCGCGGGATCGGCGCTCGCCGCGAGGAGCGCGACGAGGCCGGCGTGCACGGAGCTGAGATCGTCCATCCGCCCGGCGGCGAGGAGCATCTCGTCGAGGCCGAAGCGGCGCGGCGCCTGCGTGTCGGCGGTGAGCAGGTCGTAGCCGGCGATGTCGGAGGCGTCGTCGAGCCCGGCGTGCGCGGCGAGCAGCTGGAGCAGGTCGACCTCGGAGGCGTCGCCGATGCCGAACACGGGGACGGTGTGCTTCTGGCGGTCGAGGGTGAGTCCCTCGTTCGCCGTGCGGTCGAGGTGGATCGCGAGCTGCGGGATCCGCAGCAGCGGGCCGGTCCGGAGCAGGCGCGTCGAGCCGTCGCGGGTGACCACGCGCCCGGCCAGCTCGAGCTCGCGGTCGAGCCAGGAGTTGAGCAGCGGGCCGCCGTAGATCTCGACGCCGGCCTGCAGCCAGCCCTTCGAACCGATCGTCGGCCGGGGCTTGAGCATGAAGCCGGGGGAGTCGGTGTGGGCGCCCAGGATGCGGAAGGGCGTGGTCGCCCCGGAGCCCTCGGGCAGGTGCCAGGCGATGATCGCGCCGTCGCGGACGACGTAGTACCGGCCGGGCCCCGCGGGCCACGCCTGCGTCTCGTCCAGCCCCGTGAATCCGGCTCCCTCGAGGCGCCGTGCCGCCTCGGCGGCCGCGTGGTACGAGGAGGGGGAGGCGGTCAGGAACTCGGCGAAGTCGGCGATGTGGTCGTCACGCGTGGTCATCCCTCCAGTGAAGCACGCGGCGCGGCCGGGACGGGGAGGGTGCCGGGGGAGCCCCTGCGGCGGCCGTCACGGCCGGGCAGGGGCACCCCGGGGCGGAGGGTCAGCGCCGGGTCAGGTCGACGTCGGCCTCCGCGGCGATCGCCTTGATCAGCGCCGAGGCGTTCTCCCCGCCGAAGCCGGCGGCCATCGCCTCGTCGATGTAGTGGCGGGCCGTCGCGACGCCGGGGACGGGCGCACCGACGCTGTCCGCGTAGGCCTGGATCAGCCCCGCGTCCTTCTGCATCAGCGCGAGGGCGAAGGACGGCGAGTAGTCGCCGGCGACAGCCTGCTCGACCCGCTGCGGGCGTCGCACTTCCCCGTTCGAGTCCGCGACGGCCGAGGACGCGGTCATCACGGACGCGGAGTTCACGTCAGTTGCCGCGGATCTGATGAACATCCGCAGCACGATCGGGTACGTCTCGAGCAACCTCAACCAGCTCGCCCCTCGGTGGCGCCAGCGGGCGAGGGCTGATGCGCAGAAGTTGTGCGCGGGAAGAGGTGCTGAACCGCTCGTCGCCGCGTGAGGAGGGGGCGACGAGCGGTTCAGCGCTGGTCTTTCGGGTGTCGTCAGCGCACGACTCCGTCGATCTCGAAGCTGTCGAAGCTGCCGGCGAGGTACGGGTCGGGGAACTGTGACTTGCCGAGGAAGTTGCCGCTGGTGCGGCCTAGGTCCTTCGGAGCGAGCGGCATGGCGGTGTTCTGCCCGACCTGCACTCCGTTGGCGAAGATCGTTCCCGTCGTCGTGCCGTTCGTATTCGCCTTGAAGGTCACCTTGATGTCGGTCCACTGCCCAGCGGGCATCGTGAAGTTCGTCGAGATCCGTGTCTCCGCTCCATTACCGGAGGTCGTGAGGGCGAGCCCTAGCTTCCCGTCAGTCGACTTCGGCGTGAGGAACACGTACTTCTGGGTGCTGCTGCCGAAGTCGAACAGCCGGCTGAAGGTGGAGATCGAATCGACCTTCACCCTCATCGAGATGGTCAGGTCCTTCGAGCGTGACAGGATGTCCGACGGCAGCTGGGCGAAGGCCCCGTCGCTTCCGTTCAGCCGCAGCACGCTCGCCGTGCCGTCGGTGGCGGTTGCCGCCGTCCCCTTGAGCGCGAGCGCGTTGCCGTTGCCGGAGGCGTCGGGGACGGTGCCGTTCGACGATGAGTCGAAGGTGTAGGTCACCCAGTCGGCCGGGAGCGGCTGCAGGGCTTGAACGGTCACGGACACCGTGTCGGTGGTCGCAAGGACGCCGTCGCTTGCCCGGAGTGCGAACACGTAGCTGCCGGCGGTACTCACCGACGCAGACGTGCGGCGAGCAGTCGGCGACGCGAAGGTCGCGGTGGCACCGGCAGGAGCAGACTGCACGCTCCACTGCGTCGTCAGGGTTCCGTTCGGCGAGCCGAGTCCGTCGTCGGAGGCGGATCCGCTGAGCTGGATCGGATCGAGTCCGAGGGACAGCCCGGCCTGGTCGGGTCCGGCGTTGACGGTCGGCGCCGCATTCGCGCCCGGGGCGGTCGAGACCAGGTGGACGATGTACGTGCTGCCGGCGGGCGCATCGAACGGGACGCGGACCGGCGCGGGAAGCGTTCCCGCGAGAGAGGCGGGCCGGTAGACGTTGACGGTGCGCTGGCGCACGCCGTTCACGATGACCGCGTAGCTGCCCTGCGCGAGGCCGCTGACCTCCGCGATGCCGGAGTGTGCGGTGCCGGTGCGGTTGAGCATGTCCAGGCGCAGGTCGGCGCTGTTCGAGCCGACGATCGCCTGCGAGTAGGCGTCGTTCTCGAGGTCGACCGACAGCTGCTGGGTCACCAGGTTGAGGCGGCGCTGCAGGCCGTCCTTCGGGATGACGGTGGTGGAGTAGGCGTCCCGCGAGACGTCCGCTCCGTATCCGACGACTCCGAAGATCGGGTCATCGGTGACGACGTCGGCGCTGAGGGTCTGCAGGGTGCCCCACAGTCCGAGATCGCTCTCGCCGGTCATGCCCCGCCAGCCGTTGTTCAGCTTGACGTTCGCGCCTCCGCCGACCCCGAGGGTGCCGAGGTTGCCGCGCTCGGCCTGGTACGACCACGATGCGGCTCCGATGTTGGCCGGCGCGTTGCTGATCTGGCCGGAGTTGATGGTCGCGAGTCCTGCGACCTTGCCGGCGTAGTTCAGGCGCTGCAGCTCGGCGCGGCGCGCGGCGGTGATGGCCGTGGTTCCGGTCTCGAGTGCTGCGGTGTGGTTGATGTAGTCGTCCATCGTGTAGCCGGCGAGGGAGGCGCTGTACTGGAACTGCCACCAGTTCTCGCCCGTGATGGTGGTGGGGTCGGAGTACCAGTACCAGACGGGCATGCGTCCGCGGGCGGCCTCCGTCTTGGCGACGATGTCGCGCATGACGCGCAGGGCGTTCGTCTTGTCATCGTTCACATTGAGCTTGGCGAGGGTGTAGACCGCCTCCTCCCCCGTGTTGTCGTAGCTGTACTCGGAGCCGTAGGGGTAGGCGTTGGAGGAGAAGTTGGCGTACTTGATCGCCATCTTCGCTTCGATGTCGTTGGCCTGCGTGTCCAGTCCCTCGGCGCGCAATGCGGCGATGAGATCGGGTGTCGAGAGCTCACCCATGAGTCCGGTCTCCCAGTTGTAGGCGACGGGTCCCTCGTAGAGCTCCTTGAAGATCCCGTAGGCCGTCGTCAGGTACCACTGAGCGGGGTGGGCGTAGGCGATCGCGGAGGGGTTCTGCTTGGCGATGTTGTACATGCCGAAGAACGTGTTGTAGACGTGCGGGTAGGCGTAGCCGCGGTAGCCGGGCGTGGTGTTCAGGCTGCCGGGCTTCCCCTGCTCCCAGAAGTCGTAGACGGTGTACCTCGGCGCGGCGCTGGGCGACGTGTTCCCCATCAGGTTCTCCCAGACGGCCTTCTGGAGGTAGTCGTCGAGGGCCTTGATCTGGGTGGCGTCGGGCAGGGCGACGAGCTTCTCCGCGAGGAACTGGCCGTGCGGGAGTCCCCAGTCGTCGCCGAGCCCGTAGTAGCCGGCGTACTCGTTGCGGCGGCCCTGAGGGGCGTTCGTCGTGGTGGCGAGGCTGCCGTCGGGGGCGTTCATCATCCAGTCGTCGAAGGTGTAGTTGCGGATGTCGCTCGCGGAGAGTCCGTCGGACGGCTTCCACTGGGTCTTCTCGACCATGAACTTCGCATGCGTGTCGAGGAGTCCCGCGACACTGTCGATCACGGAGAACTGGAGGACGGACTGCCGCGCGGCGCCGGTCTGGTCCGTGTACCAGACGGTGACGTCGTTGGCGCCCAGCTGCGTGCGGTCGAAGGTCATCCCGTAGATCCGGTAGTCGCCGTTGCTCCGGGAGAACGTCACGACGGGGTTCGTGGGCGCTGACCCCTTGAGGTCGTTGCGGTTGCGCGCGGTGACTGACGTGATGGTGCCCTTGATCCGGAACGCCATCTCTGCGCGCCGGTCGATGGGCACGATGAGTCCGGGGACGACCGTGGTGTCGAGCAGCCCTCGATCGAACATCGTCTGCTTGAGTGCTGCGTCGTCATCGACCTTGCCGATGCGATAGGTGTAGCTCTTCGTCGCGCCCGGCGCGATGGCGACACTGGTGGAGCTGAGGTAGCCGCGGTTGGTCTTCTGGATCGCGGTGGAGTGCGGGTAGTAGATGTTGAGGCCCTTGATGTTCGAGCTCTCGTTCGCCGAGTTCCAGGCCCAGGAGGTGTTGCCGACTTCCTCGGTGCGCCAGCGGTCCTGGTACTCGAAGCCGGAGCCGGATGCGGTGTCGGCGGTCATGGCGATGAACGGGCCCTGGCCGCTGGGACGCTCGAGAGTGACGTAGGAGCCGTTCTTGCCCACGTAGGAGTGTGTGAGGACCCGGGTCTCGTAGATCGAGTCGCCCTGCCTCCATAGCTCGTTGCCGGGAACGGGGACACCCCAGTCGCCGATGACGAGCTGCGTGGCCGCGGTGTTCTTGACGTCCTGCTTCCAGACCAGGGAGCCGTCGGAGGCGAGAGAGTACGTCTCGGTGACGGTGAAGCCCTTCACGCCTTCCGCGTTGGTGGAGTTCTGGTGGGTGACCGTCACACTGCTCGACGTCGCCGAGACGGTGCGGCCGTCGGCCGACTGGGAGGTCCACGCGGTCTTCCAGGGGTTCGCGCCGACACCGGTGGTCGACACTGCTCCCGTGCCGTTCGCGTAGGAGAACATCAGGTTCCCGAACCACTGGCGGTACTTGCTGTTCGTCTCGCGGGCCTGCTCCGGAGCGCTGTCCGGGTTCATCAGGTATTCGGTGTCGTGTAGGTCGCCGACGATCTTGAGCGACTGCATCGACCCGTCCGCGGCGAAGCTCGCGCGGATCTTGTCGGAGGCGAGCGTGTAGGGGTAACTGGTGGCGGCGTCGGCGGTCTGGCCGACCACCACCGATCCTGCTGCGGCGATGACGCCGATCGTGAGTGCCGCGAGCAGCCGAGAGGCTCTGCGTGAGAGGAGGGACATGTCCTGCCTTCTTCGTCGAAGTGCGGATGCGGTGACCGGCGGCCGCCGCAGAGGAGCGAGGATCCGCCCGGCGGTGGGAGCTCGCCCGGGAATCAGGAGTGGTTCACGGGAAGCCAGATGCGCATCGACACGGGACCTCGGGATCCCCACGACCGGTACGGGGTGAGCGCCACGGTCAACGGCCGTCGGTGCGGGGTTCGAGGGATTCTGGAGAAGGGCCATTCGTGCTCGTCGCGTTCGGCGACGCTGCCGGCGAGCGTCACACGCCCCTCTCGTGCGATCGGGACCGCTCCGGCGTCCAGGGCGATGTCGTCGACGTGGGCGCCGGCGGGGAGGTCGACGGACTCGAGGCAGAGGATGTCCGGTCCGTGCTGGACGGCGACGGTGCCGCGGGTGGCATCGATCCTCTCGTCGGGCTGCACGAGGACGGGTTCGAAGGGGAGGTCGAGTTCGATCCGGTCGCCGACGCGGAAACGCCGTTCGAGGTGGAGCGTGCCGTGGAACGGTCCGGTCGGCGTCTCGGCAGCATCCCCGTCGGCGGAGACGACGACGACGTCCGCGTTCGTCGCCCAGGTCGGGATCCGCAGCGTCAGAGTCCACGGCTCGACGGGTGTGCGCGTGATGGTCACGGCGACTCGCCCCCGCTCCGGCAGGTCGCTGGAGACCTCCATCGAGACGTCTCCCTGGAGGAGAGCGGCGGAGATCGTGGCGGACGCGTACTGGTGCAGCTGCACACCCTTCGCATCGGTGGTGGCGAGGTAGCCGGACAGCGAGGCGAAGGTGCGGGCGAGGTTGTTGGGGCAGCAGGCGACGTCGAACCACGCCGCCCGCTGACTGGAGTCCGCGCGCTTGGACTGCTCCTCCGGGGAGGACGCGACGCCCGGCTCGCGCCGGTGGAGGGTGTTCGCGTAGAAGAAGGAGCGGCCGTCCTCGGACACGGCGGTGGCGATGATGTTGTGCAGAGTGCGTTCGATCAGGTCCGCGTAGCGCGGGCGGCCGGTGGCGAGCAGCAACCTCCACGAGAGCATGATCGAGCCCACGCCGGCGCAGGTCTCGCAGTACGCGCGGTCGTTGGGTAGCTCGAAGTCGGCGCCGAACGCCTCGTCCTGGTGATGCGAGCCCATTCCACCGGTGATGTAGGTCCGGCGTGCGACTGTGGCCTCCCACTGCCGCTCGACGATCGCGAGCAGCTCGGCGTCATCAGTGTCCACGGCGACGTCGACCACCGCGGACGTGAGGTAGAGGGCGCGCACCGCGTGTCCGCGGAGGACCTTGGCCTCGCGGATCGGGACGTCGTCCTGGAAGTAGGCGCGACCGAACTCGACGTCTTCCAGGCTCTGGTGACCGCGGCGGTCCAAGAACACGCGGGCTTGCTCGAGGTAGCGCTCCTCCCCCGTGGCGCGGGCGAACTCCGTGAGCGCGACCTCGATCTCCGGATGTCCGCAGACCGTCTGGCGGCCGTCCGCCCCGAACTCCGAGCAGATGTGGTCGGCGAGACGGCGCGCGGCCTGCGTGAACCCGTCCTCACCGTGGGTGCGCAGTCGCGCGACCGCGGCCTGGAGGAGGTGTCCGGCGTTGTACAGCTCATGGCCCCACTCGAGGTCGCTGTAACGCTCAGCCTGACCGTGCCGGCCGAAGCGGGTGCCGAGATAGCCGTCGCTCTCCTGCGCACTGACGATGCGGGCGGTGAGAGCGCGGATGATCGATTCGGTCTCCGGGTCCTCACGTCCGGCGGTGTGCCAGCAGAGCCCTTCGAGGGTCTTGTAGACCTCGGAGTCGGCGAACTCGCGTCCGCGACGGCCTTCGGCGAGTCCGCCCCCGACGGCGAGCTCGAAATTGCGCAGCCATCCGGCGCGCTCCAGCCAGCCGAGGTTGTGCTCGAAGGTGGCGGTCGCGTTGACGGCGACCCGACGTCCCCAGAACCCCTCCGGGTCCAGCTGGACCCGGTCGATGGCGAGGGGTGTCAGGGTCCCGGCGGCCGGGTCAACGGGCAGGGCTGGGGAGAAGGTCATGACGGGATCTTTCAAGAATGGCGCGGGACGAGAGGAAGGACGACTGCTACTTGACGCTGCCGACGGCGAGGCCCTCACGCAGCAGCCGGAACGACAGCACGTAGACGGCCAGCAGCGGCAGCGAGGAGATGACCGCGAGAGCCATCAGCCCGGGCCAGTCGATCCCGTACCCCGACGTCTGCTGCGCGATGAGAGCGCTGATCGGGTAGTTGACCGGAGAGAGGAAGAGGTTGATCGCGAAGAGGAACTCGCCCCAGGCGACGAGGAAGATCAGCGAGCCGACCGTCGCCATGCCGTTTCGAACGATCGGGACGACGACGGCGAAGAAGGTGCGCAGCCGACCGGCCCCGTCGATGGAGGCGGCCTCTTCGATGGCGTCGGGCACCGCGGCGAAGAACGGTCGCAGCAGCAGCACGGCCCACGGCAGCAACATCGCCGTATCGGCGAGGACGAGACCGGCGGTGGTGTCCAGAAGACCGAGCCTGCTGAAGATCGCGAACAGAGGGATGATGCTCGCCGTCTGCGGCACCATCTGCAGGAAGATCAGCAGCCCGAGGACGAGACCGGCGACGACGCCGTCGACGCGGCGCAGCGCGTAGGCGAACGGGACGCCGAGCGCGAGCACCAGTGCAGTGGTCCCGAGGGCGATCTGCGCCGACTGGGCGAGCGCCGTCGCGAGGGCGGGGTTCGCGAGCGCCTCCGCATAGGCGTCGAAGGAGGGCGCCGAGAGGATCGCTCCGCCGACCACGTCGCCCTGGCGCTTGAGGGAGGTGAGCACGATCCAGACAAGGGGCAGCCCGTACAGGACGTAGAGCACCACGCGTACGGTGAAGGCGACCGGCTCCCGGGTGCGGGACGGTCGCGCGACGCGGGTCGCAGCGCCGCCTCGCAGGCGGGTCAGGGGGGCGGTGAGGGTGCTCATCAGGACTCGCTCCTGGTCGATCGGACGTAGACGACGGCGAGGACCGCCACGATGGCGAGGGCGATGATGCCCGTCGCGGAACCCAGTCCGTAGTCGTGCTGGACGAAGGCCTGGGAGTAGCTGAGGTAGGGCAGCGTGGACGTCGCGTCTCCGGGGCCGCCGGCGGTCATCACGTAGATGAAGTCGAAGCTGCGGAAGGCGTAGACGACGGTCAGGATCGCCAGGATGACGGCGGTCGGCCGCGCCGCGGGGATGAGGATGCTCCGGATCTCCTGCCAGCGGCTCGCGCCGTCGACCGAGGCCGCCTCGAGGATCTCGGGGTCGATGCCCAGCAGAGCCGACCGGAAGACCAGCGCATTGAAGGGGATGACGGCCCAGGCGTTCACGATCGCGACCGAGAGCAGCGCGAACCTCGCGTCGTAGAGGAAGGGGACGCCCTCCGCCGAGAGGCCGGTCGCCCGCACGAGCGTGTTGACCAGACCCTGATCGGCGAGGAGGAACTTCCAGATGCTGCCGTTCACCACGGGCGGCATGGCCCAGATGAACACCATCATCCCCAGGAGGAAGGCACTGCCCAGCCGGGAGGAACGGAGGGCGATCGCCGCTCCGAGTCCTCCGACGACCCCGACGACCGTGACCAGGACCACGAAGGCCCCGGTGCGCAGCGTGGCGCCGCCGAGGTCGGAGCCCTGGAGCAGCGCGAGGAAGTTCTGCACTCCGACGAACGGCCAGTCCCCGTTGAGGGTTCCGGAGCTGACCTCGCTGACGCTCATCCTCATCAGCAGGTAGATGGGGTAGAGCGACAGCGCCGCGAGCAGCACTCCTCCCGGTGCGGCGAAGCCCAGTCGGCCGCCGCCGACGCCGGATCGTCTCCGGGTCGTGGTCGAGGTGCTGCTCACGGTCGCTCCATTCTCTCGTCGGGGTCTGCTACTGCTGGAGCAGCGGCGTCAGGGTCGTCATCAGGTCGCTCGAGAGCTGCTCGGGGGTCCCGCTGCCGGCGACCGCCGCGCTCCAGGACTCACCGACGGTCTGCAGCACCTTCGCGACGTTCTCGGACGGGATCGCCGGGTCAGGCGAGGTGTGGCCGTCGTCCTGGAGGATCGCCGCGAACTGGGAAAGGATCGGGTCGCTGCCGACCTTGTCGTCGGCAGCTGCATCGGCACGGGCGGGGATCGAGCCGAAGGCGTCGAGCAGCGTCAGCTGCCCCTGCTTCGAGAAGAACTCCTGCTCGAGGTACTCCTGCGCGAGCGCCTTGTTCTCGGAGAAGGCGCCCACGTTCTGCACCTCACCGCCGAGGTAGACCGAGCCGCCCTCACCGACGGGGATCGGCACGACCCCGTACTCGAACGCGGCGTCCTTCTCGGCCGAGGTGATCTGCCAGTTGCCGTTGACGGCGAAGGCCGTGTTCCCCGCGGCGAACTGCTGGAAAGGGACCGTCTGGTCCCACGTCGCCGCCTCCTTGGTCAGGTAGCCCTTCGCGGTCCAGTCCTGCACCATCGCGAACGCGTCCTGCAGAGGCTGCTGCTCGGGTGCGGCGTAGTCCCACCCGGCACGCGAGAGCCACGGGAACGCCTGCCACTCGCCCTCGGAGTTCGCCTTGCCGGTCAGCGTGATGCCGTCCTTGCCGGCGGCCGTGGCCGAGGCGAGATCCGCCTCGAGCTCCTCGAACGTGGTGGGAGCCTCGACACCCAGCTCGGTGAGGATGTCCTGGTTGTACCAGAGGCCGATCAGGTTCACGAAGCCCTGCACGCCCATGACGTCGTCGCCGACCTTCTGCACGACGGCGTCGGGGAACTGCCCGGCGTCGGCGTACTGGTCCCACCACTCGTTCATCGGCTCGATGGCCTTCGCCTCGGTGAGGGTGAAGGTATCGGCGGCGTTGTAGACGACCACATCGGGGCCGGTGCCCGTTCCCGCGGCCTGCACGAGCTTGTTCGTCAGCTGGTCGAACGGAACGTAGACGTTCTCGACCGCGACCCCCTCGTGCGTCGATTCGAAGTCCGACGCGAGCTCCTCGAGTCCGGCGGTCTGGCCGTCGACGGAGTAGTAGTGCCAGACGGTCAAGGTGTCGCCGCCGTTCCCGGCCGAGGCGCCTCCCGCGGACGACGGCGTGCAGCCGCTGAGAAGAAGGGCCGCAGTCGCGGCTGTGACCGCTGCGACGATGCTGATCCGGGTGCTGTGACGCCTCACGACGTGCCTCGCTTTCACTGTCTTCATTGACTCGGCCACCTGGTGCAGGCATTTCATCGATGAAATCGAGGACCGCTGTCGGCGATAGTAGAGCCGCCGGGCCGACCCCGTCAACATTCGACACCATCCCTTCGGATCGCGGTGTGCTGGTCGAGGCGTGCATACTGTGCGCACCAGTTCATCGATGAAACGGAATGGCCATGACCTCGCACCCCGTCCACCGAGCGCACGGCATCGTGCACCCCGCCTTCACGGTCGGGACGATCGATCCGCGGCTCTTCGGATCGTTCGTGGAGCACCTGGGCCGAGGCGTGTACGGCGGCCTGCTCGATCCTTCGCACGAGAGTGCCGACGCCGACGGATTCCGCACCGACGTCCTCGCGCTCGTCGAGGAGCTCGGGGTCACGACCGTCCGCTACCCGGGCGGTAACTTCGTCTCGGCGTACGACTGGCGCGACGGCATCGGTCCGGTCGAGGACCGTCCCGTCCGGCTCGATCCTGCCTGGCACACCGTCGAGCCGAACCGCTTCGGGGTCGACGAGTTCGTCCGCTGGTGCCGGGCGGCACGCGTCGAGCCGATGATGGCGCTGAACCTCGGGACCGACGGAATCCGCTCGGCCCTGCACCTGCTGGAGTACGCGAACCACCCCGGCGGCACCACTCTCTCGGACGAGCGGCGCGCGAACGGCGCCGACGAGGCGCACGGCATCCGTCTCTGGTGCATCGGCAACGAGATGGACGGGCCGTGGCAGATCGGCCACCTGAGCGCCGACGAGTACGGGCGTCTCGCCGCCCGCACCGCCGCCGCCATGCGCGCACTCGACCCCTGCCTCGAACTGATCGTCTGCGGCAGCTCGAACGACCGGATGGCCACCTTCGGAGCCTGGGAGCAGGAGGTACTGCTGCACACGATCGAGCACGTCGACTTCGTGTCCTGCCACCAGTACTTCCGCTACGACGGCGACCTGGCCGCGTTCCTCGCCTCCGGCGTCGCGATGGACCGCTTCATCACCGCCATCGCCGACACGATCGGACAGGTGCGCGCACAGACGCGATCAGAGCGTCCGATCGCCATCTCCTTCGACGAGTGGAACGTGTGGGACTTCGTCGCCCACGACGAGCGCGTCGCCGGAGGGCTCGAATGGGAGGAGGCGCCCCGACTCCTCGAGGACCGCTACACGGCAGCGGACGCCGTCGTCGTGGGCGACATGCTCATCAGCATGATCAACAGAGCCGACATCGTCCGTGCAGCGAGCATGGCTCAGCTGGTGAACGTCATCGGTCCGATCATGACCGAACCGGACGGCCCCGCCTGGCGGCAGAGCACCTTCTGGCCGTTCGCCCAGGCACGGCGTTCCGCCGGCGCGACCGCGCTCCGGACCGTCGTCGAGGCGGACAGCACGGGAGGGGGCGAGGACTCCGCTCCCGTCCTCGCCTTCGCCGCAGCGGCACACGCCGACGGCTCCCTCGACCTGATGATCGTCAACCGCGCGACCGACGGCGTCACGGAGACCACGGTCGACCTCACCGCGTTCCCCGCCCTCACCGTGACGGAGGCGCTGATCCTCCGACACGAGGACCCGTTCGCGACGAACTCGGCGGAGCTCCCCGACACCGTCACTCCGCGACTCCTCGCCGTTGCGCTGTCCGACGGCGTCCTCTCGTTCCGGATCCCCGCCATCGCCTGGGTGACCGTGCGCCTCTCGCCGACCGTCGACCTGGGATGATCGGGGAACGCTCATGGGAGGAATAATGCCGATGCCGCGATCGCGAACCCGCCCGGTGACCATGGCCGATGTCGGCGCTGCTGCAGGCGTCACCGCTCGCACGGTCTCCAACGTGCTCAGCGGCAACGCCAACGTCAGACCCGAGACCCGCGATCTCGTCCTCAAGGCAGTCCGCGATCTCGGATACCAACTCAACGTCTCCGCGCGCGGACTGCGCACCGGCCAGACCGGGCTCATCACCCTCGCGATCCCGGATCTCGCGATCGAGTACTTCGGCCAGCTCGCGACGGTCATCATGTCGGAGGCCGAGCGGCACGGCTGGACCGTGATCATCCAGCAGACCGGAGCGCGCCGAGACGCCGAGATCGCCGTCCTCTCCGGCTCCAGCCGCCAGCTGTCGGACGGACTGATCTTCCAGCCTCACGCACTCGGCCCCGGAGACGAGAAAGTACTCGTCGGGGACCGCCCACTCGTTCTCCTGGGCGACAGGATCTTCGACGGCCCGGTCGATCACGTGACCATGGCGAACACAGCCGCCGCGGCCACCGCCACGCAGTACCTGATCGACCGCCAACACCGGCGCATCGCCGCGATCGGCAGCAACCCCGCCGGCGGATCCGTCAGCGCCGCAGCACTCCGCTTGGACGGATACCGCGGTGCCCTCGAGGCGAACGCGATCCCGTTCGACCCCGCCCTCGTCGCGGTCGCCACCGAGTGGCACCACGCCGACGGCGCCGTCGCGATGACGCAGCTGCTCGACTCCCGCGTCCCTCTGGACGCCGTCTTCTGCTTCAACGACACCCTGGCCTTCGGGGCACTGCACGCGCTGCACGTTCGCGGCATCCGCGTACCGGAGGACATCGCGGTCGTCGGCTTCGACAACGTCACCGCCGCCGCCTACGCGATACCCGCCCTCACCACGATCGATCCCGGCAGCCGCCAGATCGCCAAGACGGCCGTCGACCTCCTCGCTCAGCGCATCCGGAACGGCCCTCCGGCGCACCCGAGCGAGATCGTCGTCGAGCACTCGCTCATCTCCCGCCGCAGCGCGTAGCACAAGCACATTCGTCAGCGACGAGCCGGTCCGCGCCCGAGAACACGTCTGGCTTTGATCGCTGCGACCTTCTCCTTCGTGCCCTCGTACCAGGGCACGGTGCGCAGCAGCGCGGCCCTCGATCCGGTGGAGAGCATTACGGCGCGGCCGCGGGGCATCGCTCCGAGCTCGTCCACGGTCAGGATCCGTTCGCGCTTCAAGGCGGTCGAGGTTGAGCGGACGCCCTTGTTATAGCTGGCGGAGGTCGTTTCGCGGTCGTAGTCCCCGACGAGCTCGGAGACGTTCTGCAGGAAGTCGTTCTCCTTGACGCTGCCGAGGTAGAGGAACGCGTTCGATGCGCTCCACAGCTTCAACATGCCCTCCTTGCCCCGTGCCGCTCATCCAGGCGTCGATCCTCCCGCCCGACGGCAGGCGCGCCTAGCCGCGAGGCCCGCGTCTCTGCGGGACGGAGGCGCCGTCGTTCCCGCGGCGGGACGGCGCTCGTCTCTCCTGTGGTGGAAGCGCGCCCGTCACTCCTGCGCGCCCGTCACTCCTGCGTGCTCGTCACTCCTGCGCGGCCGCCGCGAGGGCACGGTCGAGCCAGTCCGCGAGCAGCAGGCGCTCCGCGGGCGTGAGGCCGGCGAGCTCCGGTGCGAGGGCCCGGACGCCGACGAGGGCGGTGAGCCGCCCGCCGTCGCCGGGGGAGGGCGGGTCGGTGAGGATCCCCGCGAGCACGCTGTCGAGCGCGGCGTCGGTGAGACCGGGGTCGCGGTCGGCGGCGGGGGTGGAGAGCAGGGTGGTGACCACGCCGGTGCCCGCCGCCTGGATGAGGCCGACGGCGCGCTCCTCCGGCACGCGGAGGCGGCCCTCGGCGGCCACTCGCTGCACGCGCGCGGCGAGGACCCGCCGCCCGGAGAGGGCGGCCGGCGATCCGGAGGCGCGGCCCGGATCGCTGAGGAGGCGGAAGAGCGCGGGGTTGGCCAGGCCGAACTCCACCTGCGCGGCCCAGCCCGAGCGCAGGTCCTCGACCGGGTCGACGCCCCCGGCGACGGCCGCTTCGACCGTCCGCGCCTTGGAGTCGACCCAGGTGGCCAGCACGTGCTCCGCGACCGCCTCGAGCAGGCCGTCCTTGTCGCCGAAGAGGCGGTAGATCGCCGGGGCCTGCAGCCCGGCCGCCTGGGCGACCGCTCGCGTGGTGACGGCGGCGGGGCCCTCATCGCGGAGGAGGCCAGCGGCCGCCTCGACGATGCGCAGGCGCGTGTCGGTCGGAGGAGTGGGGCTGGTCACGTATCGACGGTAGCGCACTGTTGCTATCAAGGGAATTCCGTGGTTATCTTCCTCGTGGTATCGCTGATACCCCTCATCGGAAGGCTCTCCCCATGATCATCGTGACCGGTGCCACCGGCGCTCTGAACGGCGCCACCGTCGACCACCTCCTCGACTACGTCCCCGCCTCCGGGATCGCCGTCGTCGCCCGCGACGCCTCGAAGGCCGCCCGCTTCGCGGAGCGCGGAGTGGAGGTGCGCGTCGGCGACTACGCCGACCCCGCCTCCCTCCCTGCCGCCTTCGACGGAGCGGATCAGCTGCTCCTCGTCTCCTCGAGCGATCCGCGGGCCGACGCCGTCGCCCTGCACCGCACCGCCGTCGAGGCGGCCGTCGCGGCAGGAGTCGGACGGGTCCTCTACACGAGCCACCAGGGCGCCGCCGCCGACAGCCCCTTCGGCCCGGGCCGGGACCACGCGGCGACCGAGCGCCTGCTCGCCGAGTCCGGACTCGCCTGGACGTCGCTCCGCAACGGCTTCTACGCGCACAGCCTGGGTCTGTTCCTCGGACCGTGGCGGGAGACCGGCGTGATCGAGGTCCCCTCGGACGGTCGCGTCTCGTGGACGGCCCGCGAGGACGAGTCGGAGGCGGCCGCCCGGCTTCTCCTCTCGGGGAGCCCGCAGGACGGGCCGATCATGCTGACCGCGACGGAGGCTCCGACGTTCGAGGAGATCGCCGGGATCGCGGCCGAGGTCGGCGGGCGGCCCGTCGAGCTGCGCGTCCTCGGCGACGACGAGTGGGTCGCCGCGCGCGTCGCGGCGGGTCAGTCCGAGTTCCTCGTGCGCTTCACCCTCGGGATGCACCGGGCGGCCGAGCGCGGCTTCTTCGCGGGCACCGGCCCCGAGCTCGGGCGCCTCCTCGGACGCGAGCCGCGCAGCGTCCGCGACCTGCTCGAAGCCGGGCAGGCAGCCGTCGCCGGATGACGCCGGGCGGGCCGCCCCGGGCCCGCCCGCGTGACGAGGCGCCGCGCCGTCCGTCGAAGCGCGGCCGAGGCGGCGGCGTCTCGGCGTCAGGGCGGTTTCCCGGCTCCCCCCGCACGACGACGGGAGCCCGCCGCACCGGTGAGGTGCGACGGGCTCCCGAGGAGTGCCGTGCGTCAGCCGCAGCTGCGCGCGCTGTAGGGCGCGGTGGCCGTGGCCGTGACGGTCTTGCCGCCGACCGTGGCCGTGCCGGTGACCGTCGCCTCGCCCGCGGCGAGCTGCGTCGAGCGCACCGTGAACGCGGCGGAGCCGGAGGCGCCCGGCTTCACGCCGGCGATCGTCTTCACGCCCTCCGGGGTGCTGATCGAGACGTCCATCGGCACCGTGTCTCCGTTCTTGCCGACGACCGTCAGCACGACCTTGCCGGCGACGCAGCGCGACGTGGCGGTCGCGCTCACCTTCAGCGAGGACTGCACGGTGACCGTGACCTGCACAGGCATGCGCGACGCGTCCTGCGCGACGCCCGAGACCGTGAAGGTCCCGGCCGTGGCGTAGGCGGCGGGCGCGACGGCGTCCCAGGCCACGTCGACCGTGCTGGTGGTGCCGGCGGCGGTCGTGATCGTGGCGCGGGGCAGGACCGGCGCGGTGCCGACCGTGGTCGTCGCGGTCAGCGGAGCGACCGAGGCGACGGCCAGGCCGGGGGCGTAGCCCTCGAGCACCTTCTGGTACTCGGAGCGCGTCACCGGGATGACCGTGCCGTGGCGCGGCTTGCCGCCGTCGGCGTTCTGCGGCAGGCCCGTGCGGAGCTTCGCTCCGAGCGGCTGCCAGGAGTCGCCGTTCGCGAGGTCGTCGGTGCCGAACGGGATGTAGTGGTTCGGCCCGTCGTGGTAGTTCGGCTGGTCGATGAAGAGGAACCAGTCGAGGCCGTTCACGTCGCCCTCGTTGGCGGGGAAGACGTTGGGGCCCTCACCGCTGGTGAAGGTCTTGCCGGGCTCGCCGTTGGGCAGGCCCGAGGCCACCTTCTCCTTGACCAGCGACCACTCGTCCGCCGGTCCGCCGGTGCCGGGCAGCGAGCCCGAGACGATGGCCAGCAGGTCGGTGCTCTTCTCCTCGCGGAGGGTCATCGACGCCTCGTCCTTGGTGAAGCGGTAGTAGGTGTCGCCGTCCTTCGCGACCGTCGAGTCGATGGTGCCCTTGCCGGCGCCGCGCTTGACGTCGATCCACGGCTTCGCCTCCGAGAAGGAGGTGAAGTCCTCGGTCGTCGCGTACATCATCTGGTTGTAGGTGACGGAGGCGCGGTCGGCCGTGTTCGTGGTCGGGTACATGTTCGAGGCCCAGAAGACGACGTAGGTCTGGAGCTCGTCGTCCCAGTACGCCTCGGGGGCCCAGGTGTTGCCGGCGAAGTCGGTGGAGACCTTGACGTGGCGCTGGGCGGACCAGTTCACCAGGTCGGTCGACTCCCAGACCTCGATGTACTTCGAGCCCGACTTCTGCGCGGTGTCGAAGCCGCCGGGGAGCCCGTCGATCTTCAGGTCGGTGGCGAGCATGAAGAACTTGTCGCCCTCGTGCGAGCGGATGATGAACGGGTCGCGCAGGCCCATCGTCCCCAGGTTCGAGGTGAAGACCGGCTTGCCGCCGTTCAGCGTGTTCCAGCTCAGCGCGTCGTTGCCCTTCGAGGCGGCGAGGCTGATGCGCTCGGCGCCGTCGCCCTCTCCGGTGAAGAACGCCCAGACGTACGCCTCGGTGTCGTCGGTGCCGGCGGGGAGCGGCTGCACCCGGAGGGTGAAGTCGCGGGTCCGGGTGGTGGATCCGCTGGTCGCGGTCGCGCGGACGACCACGTCGATCGCGGGGCTCCCGGTCGCGGGGCGGTCGACGTCGATGGTGCGGGTGCCGGCGGCGCTGCCGTCGCGGACGGTCGCTCCGCTCGGGCTGACGACGCTCCAGGCGATGCTCGAGCCGAGCGTGCCGGTGGTGGGCACCGAGACGTTCGTCCGGATGTCGCCGACGTTCGGGATGGCGATCGCGGCGAGGTCGCGCTGGACCTTCGTCGCGTCGTCCAGCTGCGCGGCGACGCGCACCGCGTAGTCGACCGAGCGGGTCTCGGTGCCGACCCTGTAGGTGGCGGTGAGGGTGGCGGTGGCGTCCGGCTGCCCCGCGGCGGGGCGCGTGACGGTCGCGGTGCCGCCGGTGATGGCCACGGCCGCGCTGTTCGACGTCCAGGTGATGCCGACGCCGCTGGCGGTGGTGGGCACCGTGAAGCCGGCGGTCGCCTCCGTGGGCACCGTGACCGACGCGACGGCGCGGTCGAGGGCCTGCGAGGAGTAGAGCGCCTGCACGGAGCTGCTGCTGAGGGCGCTGTCGTAGACGGCGAAGTCGTCCATCTCGCCGTTCCAGCCCGGGTCGTTGTAGGTCGAGCGCGCGATGTACGCGACGAGCGACGGGCCGAACGAGGAGACGTCGCGGGCGATCGTGCTCTGCGAGATCTGCGCGCCGTTGACGTACACGGTGAGCTTGCCGGTCGAGCCGTCGATGACGGTCGTGTAGAGCGAGAGGCCCGAGGGGGTGCGCGCGCCGACGCTCGGGGTGCCCGTCGCCCCGGCGCCGACCTCGGTGTTGTAGGGAGCGCCCGCGTTGACCGAGTTGGTGACGACCGACTTGGTGTAGCCGGAGAGGTTGCTCGGGTTGAGCAGCCAGTAGCCGGAGGAGAACGAGGCGCCGGAGGCGACGGGCGCTCCGACGAACGCGGCGGCGACGTTGCCGGTCCCGCCCTTGTGGGCGAGCCAGGTCGAGAAGGTCAGGTCCTTCTTGCCGACGAGGCCGGCGGTGGGGATCTCGAGGTAGGGGGCGGCCGCGGCGGATCCGCCGGGGAGGCTGATGAGCCCGTTGCGGAACTGGGCCCCGGAGCCGCGCAGCGTCGCGCTGTAGCCGTTGCCGCTGGTGTCGGCGACCGTGGTGCCGGTGGGGGCGGTGTCGAACGTGTAGTGGAGGAGCGGGGTCTCGGTGGCTCCGAAGGCGGAGCTGGGGACCGTGGCGCCGAGCAGCGCCGTGGCGGCGACGGTCGCGACCGCCAGAGCGGTCCTCACCGCCGATCGTGATCGTCTCATGCAGATAGGCCCTCGTGATCGGGTGCGGCGTCGAGGCACGATCCGCAGGGCCGCGGAGGTGTGCGTCTTCGCACGGGATGTGAAAGTGAACATCCTAGATCGCGGTACCGGATCCTGACCAGACCCCGGGAGAGGTCTGCGGGCTCGCGCAGAACGCCGGCCGGACGCGCGGTTCCTCGCCTCTCGACCGAGGGGCACTGCTCTCCGCCGACGTTCTGCCGGAGCCGGCCGGGTGGCACGATGTCCGCATGGCCTCCGACCGCCCCGTCCTGCTCGTCGTCGACGTCGCCGACGGCGGCCGCGAGGATCCCGAGTTCGAGATCGAGCTGCAGCTGCTGACCGCGAGCGTCGTCTCGGCCGCCACCGCCGCGGGCTTCGTGGTCGACCGCGTCCCTGCCGAGCAGGCCGGCGCCGCCGAGCTCGAGCGCCGGCTCGCCGCCGCCGACGCCGTCGTGGTCACCGGAGGGGAGGACGTCGACCCGTCCCTCTACGGCGGCCGGTCCGACGACCCGCACCGAGGCCAGTCCTTCCCCGCGGCCGACCGCGCGCAGATCGCGCTCGTCCGCCGTGCCGTCGAGACGCGGACCCCGCTGGTCGGGATCTGCCGCGGGATGCAGCTGGTCAACGTCGCCCTCGGCGGCGACCTCGTGCAGCACCTGCCCGGCGCCGGTCACGTGGGCCGGTCGGTCCCCGGCGAGCACCTGTCCGGGATGGTCGACCACCGCGTGGCGCTCGAGCCGGGCAGCGCCCTCGCTCGCATCCTCGGCGCCGCCGAGCTCGACGTCCGCAGCTCCCACCACCAGGCCGTCGACCGTCCCGGCGAGGGCCTCGTCGTGGTCGGCCGCGCCGACGACGGCACCGTCGAGGCCCTCGAGCACGAGTCCGCGCCGCTCTGGTGCGTGCAGTGGCACCCGGAGGACGCGGGCTCGCGAGGCACCGTGCTCACGGACCTGCTCGAGGCGGCGCTCGCCGCGACCGCTACTTGATCGACCCGCGCATCACTCCGCTGACCACCCAGCGCTGCGCGAAGAGGTACACGATCAGCAGCGGCGCCATCGCCATCAGGTAGGACGCGAAGGCGACGGTGTAGTTCGTGTTGAACTGCCCCTGGAAGACGTACTCGGCCAGCGGCAGGGTGCGGGCGGACGGGTCCGAGAGCACCACGAGCGGCAGGATGAAGTCGTTCCACGCCCACACGCAGGTCAGGATCCCGACGGTCGCGTTCATCGGGCCGAGCAGCGGGAAGATCACCTGCCAGTAGGTCCGCCAGGTCGAGGCGCCGTCGGTGCGCGCCGCCTCCTCGAGCTCGATGGGGATCGAGCGGATGAAGGCCGTGTAGATGAACGTGTTGATCGAGAGCCCGAACACGGCGTAGAGCAGGATCAGCCCGGCCTGGTTGTCCAGGCCCAGCAGGGCCGTCTCCTTCACCACCGGCAGCATGATGATCGGGAACGGCACGAAGACCGCGGCGAGCAGGTAGAAGTAGACGCCCTTGAAGAACGGCCTGTGCATGTTCCGGGCGACCGCGTAGGCGACCATCGAGTTCGAGAACAGCGTCAGCACGACGGCTCCGACCGTGATCAGCGCGGTGTTCACGAAGGCCTGGGGGAAGCGGGTCGCCGTCCACGCCTCGGCGAAGTTGCCCCACGAGATCGAGGTCGGCAGCTCGAACCCTGTGCCGCCGAGCTGGTCGGGCGTCTTCAGCGCGGTCACGACGGCGAAGTAGAGCGGCAGGAGGATCGTCAGCGAGCAGACCGCGATGAGCGAGGTCGCCCACCAGTTGATCCGGTAGGTGTCGCGGGAGGGCCGGCGCCGCCCCTCGGGCTCGCCGAGGGCGATCGCGGTCGTGGGGGTGATGGTCGATGTCATCAGAACGACGCCTCCCTGCGGCTGAGGACTCGGAACTGGATCAGCGAGACCACGATGATGATGAGGAAGTAGAGGACGGCGTTGGCCGTCTGATAGGCGTACTCGCCGCCCTGGAAGCCGCCGCGGTAGATCAGCAGCGTGATCGACTCCGTCGAGGTGCCGGGACCGCCGTTGGTGAGGGCGATGATGTGGTCGAACACCTGGAGGAAGTTCTTCATCGAGATGACCATGTTGATCGTGAAGAAGGAGGCGATCAGCGGGAACGTGATCGAGGTGAACTGCCGCCACCTCCCCGCTCCGTCGAGCGAGGTCGCCTCGTAGAGCTCGCCCGGGATGGTCTGGAGTCCGGCGAGGTAGATGATGATCGAGAAGGCCGAGGCCTGCCAGACCGCCAGCACCACGATCGCCACCCACGCCCAGTCGGCGTTCGCGAGGATGTTCTCGCCGATCACCGGGATCGCGCCGAGGATCTGCGGCAGCGAGTTCGCGAAGAGGTACTGGAACACGTAGCCGATGACCAGGGTCGAGAGCACGTAGGGGATGAAGTAGATCCCGCGGAACGCCGTCTGGAACTTGATCCGCGCGTTGAGGGCGACGGCGATGGCGAGCGAGATCACGTTCACCAGCACGGTCGCCACGATCGCGAAGCCGAAGGTGAACCCGTAGGCCTTCCAGACGCGGTCGTCCTGGAGGAGCGCGAGGTAGTTCGAGGCGCCGATCAGGTCCCAGGAGCCGTAGCCCGCGTAGTCCGTGAAGCTGAAGAAGATTCCGGTGAGGACCGGGACCGTGTGGAGCACGAAGAAGAGCAGGACGGCGGGGACCGTCATCCAGTAGAAGGTCTTCGAGGTGCGCCCGATGGTGCGCTTGCGGCGCGCGGGCGGCGGAGGAGTGGTCGCCACCGCCTGCGCGGCGGCCGTCGTGGTCGTGGTCATGGGGTCACTTCCTGGTCGTGCGTGCCGCGACTTTGCGCCACTCACTGTCGAGGGTCCGGAGCGCCGCATCGGCGTCCCCGCTGGCGAGGAACGCCTGGAGCGTGGGGTTGAGCGGGATGCTCGCGGGGATCTGGTGGTCGACGAAGCCGATCAGCCGTCCCTGCTCGAAGTAGGGCTGCAGCTCGGCCAGCGTGGGGTCCGAGTTGGGTGCGGCGCCGACCAGCGGCGAGAAGGCGGCCTGGCTCGCGACGTACGGCTCGACGACTCCGGGGGTCAGCAGGAAGTCGACGAAGCGGCGGGCCGCGTCGAGCTTCGGAGTGCCGCGGCCGATGGCGACGGCCACGTCGACGCCCGAGGTGACCCGCGTGTCCGCCGGGTCGTCGAGCACCGGGTAGGGGAAGACGCCGAGGTCGATGTCCGGGTTGTTCGTGCGCACCGGGTTGATCGCCCAGATGCCCTGCGGGTACATGGCCGCCTCGCCCGCGGCGAAGGCCTGGTTGCCGTCGTCGTAGCCGCGGCCGAACGAGCCCTCCTGCGTGTACGAGAAGAGCTGCCCGAGCCGCTCCATCGTCGTCGCGTAGTCCTTCGAGAACGAGACGGGGGAGTCGGGGCCGAGCGCCGCTCCCTCCTCGCGCATCGCGTCGAAGAAGCCGTCCGGCTGCAGCTGCCCGCCGAGCGCGTTGAAGGCGGGGGCGCCGGTCCAGTTGTCGAGCAGGGCGCCGTAGAAGGGAGTGATCCCGGCGGCGGTGAGCGTCTCGCAGACGGCGATCAGCTCGTCCCAGGTGGTCGGCACCTCGATCCCGTTCTCGGCGAAGATCGTGCGGTTGTAGAGGATCCCGTCCGCGTTGTTCGCGAAGGCGAGCGCGTTCACCTCCTTCCCCTCGAAGCTGCCGAGGGCGGCGAGGATGTCGAGGGCCGCCGGGTTCACCCGCTCGACCAGCTCGTCGCCGGTGAAGTCGTGGAACACGCCGGCCTTCGCGAGGTCGGCGTAGTAGCCGCTGCCGTTCAGGGTCAGCACGTCCGGCACCTTGTCCTTGACGAGCAGGGTGCGGAAGGCCGTGTCGGGGTCGGGCACGTTGTTGGCGATGACCCGGATGTCCGGGTTGGCCGCCTCGAACTCGCGGATGATCCGCGCGAAGTCCTCCACCGCCTCCGCCTTGAACTGGAAGAAGTCGAGCGTGGTCACTCCGTCGCCGGCGCCGGGGGAGGCGCAGGAGGCGAGGGCGGCGGCGGACGCCGCGGCGAGCGGCACCGAGAGGAACAGCCGCCGGGAGAACCCGGGGGGATGCGGATGAGCGGACATGCGGCGCCTCCTTGCGCGTGGGGACAGGTCTCAGGGCGCGCTCGACCGCGGAGGGCGGTGAGCACGAGCACGACGAGCTGCTCCGGATCGAGGACGGGGGCCTGGAGCCCGACGGTGCCCAGCACGCGGCCGCGGAGCGCGGTCCCGTGCTCGGCCCAGCCGAGCGGCGACTGCCCGGGGCCGCCGAGCGGCGACGTGACCGGGGCGAGCGCCACGGAGTAGGTGCGCTCCGGGTCCAGGCCCGGGAGCGTGATCCGTCCGGGCGGGTAGGTCTCGCCGGTGCGCAGCTGGGTGAAGGTGAAGAGGGCGGCGGAGCGGTCGGCGGCGACGACTCCGGAGAGCGAGGCGGCGTCGTCGGCGAGGTCGGCGCGCACGACCGTCCCGGTGTGCAGCAGCGCCCGGTGCTCGCGGTGGAAGGCGACCCAGGCGGTCAGCTCCTCCTCGACGGCGGGGGCGAGATCCGAGACGTCCCACTCGATGCCGAGGTGGCCGGGCAGCGCGGTGCCGGCGCGGAAGGCGAGCGAGTGGGTGCGCTGCGTCGAGTGCGACCGCGGCCCTCCGATGTGCTGCCCCATCAGCTCGGGCGGCACCACCAGCTGGGTGAAGGGCTGGATGGTCTGCCGCTCGAGCGGGTCGATGCAGTCGCTCGTCCAGATGCGGTCGGTGCGGGCGAGGATCCCGAGGTCGACGCGGGCGCCCCCGGAGGCGCACGACTCGATCTCGACGCCGGGATGCCGGGAGCGCAGCTCGTCGAGCAGGCGGTAGAGCGCGAGCACGTTCTCGTGGACGGCGGAGCGGCCGGTGGCGGGCGAGACCGCCTCGATCACGTCGCGGTTGTGGTCCCACTTGAGGTACGCGATCGGGTACTCGGTCAGCAGCGCGTCGAGGGCGCCGAGCACGTGCTCGAACGCGCCGCGCTGCGAGAGGTCGAGGACCTGCTGCTGCCGCCCCGAGGCCGGGAGATGGCCGGCCGGGCCGAGGATCCACTCCGGGTGCGCGCGGGCCAGGTCGGAGTCGGGGCTGATCATCTCGGGCTCCACCCAGAGGCCGAACTGCATGCCCAGGCCGGTGACGACGTCCGTCAGCGGAGTGAGGCCCTCCGGCCAGACCGAAGGGTCGACGGTCCAGTCGCCGAGCGCCGCGGTGTCGTCGCGGCGGCCGAGGAACCAGCCGTCGTCGAGCACGAAGCGCTCGACCCCGATCCGCGCGGCCCGCTCGGCGAGGGCGGTGAGGCGAGCGAGGTCGTGGTCGAAGTAGACGGCCTCCCAGGTGTTCAGGGTGACGGGCCTCGGAGTGACGGGGTGCTGCGGGCGGGCGCGGAGCGACGCGTGGAACCGGGCCTGCAGAGCGCTGAGCCCGTCGCCCCAGGAGCCGTAGGCGACCGGGGTCTCGTAGCTCTCGCCCTGCGCGAGCTCGATCTCGGCGGGCCGCAGCAGCTCGCCGGCCGCGAGGAGCGAGACGCCCTCGACGGTGCGCTCGGCGCGGAGCGAGGTGTCGCCGCTCCAGCCGAGGTGGACGCCGTGCACGAGCCCGCGCTCCCAGCCGAAGCCGGGCGTGCCCGCGGCGAGGAGGAGGGTCGCGTCGGCGCCGGGGCGGCCGCGGCGGGTGCGGCGGGTGTGCTCGCCGATGGTCAGCGGGCGGCGCTGCGGGTGGCGCTCGCGGAGGTGGTGCCCGGTGGTGTCGAGGATCTCGCGCGCGGTCGCGGGGAGCGGGAAGCCGAGCTCGAAGCGCTCGAGGCGGAACGGGCGGGCGTCGAGGTTCTCGACCCGGGCGCGCTGGGTGAGCAGGCCGGCCGCGTCGACCTCGAGGTCCACGGTCAGGCGCACGCCCGCGCCGGTGGCGACGGTCCGGAGGGCGGAGCCGAGCGCCTCGATGCTCTCGACCTCGAACCGCTCCGACGCGGCCGCGCGCTCGTGGGTGCCCTCGAAGGTGGGGGCGTGCTGCCAGCCGTCGGCCTCGACGGCGACGAGCCCGAACGGCGCGAAGGCGTCGAGCCCGCCCGAGACGCGCTGGGGGAGGGCGGCGTCGGCCAGGGCGGATAGTTCGGCGGCGGAAAGATCTCCGAGCGCGGCGCCCCAGTGCGAGATAGTGGGGAAGGTGACGAGGCGGGCGTCGACGACGACGCTGGTGCCCCCGTCCTGCAAGTGGAAGAGGCGCGATTCCCGGCCGGAGAGGGTCACGGAGTCGTTCGTGGGGGCGATGCTGCGGTGCATGGCTTATTTCTAGAGCAGAAGTAATGGGGGTGTCAAGAGCGGCGCGAGTGGCCGGATCTGTTCCTGGGGCGGCGCGCTACCGGTAGCTTTCTACCAGGCCGGAAAGAAGGAGCCCCGTGACCGACACCATCGTCGCCGAGGACGCCTCCGGGAGCTCCTCCGAGCTCCTGGCGCGCGAGGTCCTGATCCACGGTCCCGTCTCGCGGGCCGAGCTCGGCCGCCGCCTCGGCCTCTCGCCCGCCAGCCTGACCCGGCTCGCGCGCCCGTTCCTCGACGGCGGCCTGGTCGTCGAGGGCCCCGAGCAGAGCACCGGAGTCGGCCGCCCCGCCCGCCCGCTCGACATCCGCGCCGACGCGCTGAGCTTCGCGGGCGTGAAGATCACCGGCACCGAGGTCCTCGCCGTCCGCACCGACCTGCGCGCGCGCACCGAGCGGGAGCTGGTCCGCCCGCTGCCGGGCACGGAGCCCGCCGACGTGATCGCCGCGATCGTCTCGGTCGTCGACGAGCTCGGCGGCCCCTCCGCCTTCGCCGGTCTGGGCGTGACGCTCGGCGGGAGCATCGCCGCCGACGGCCGGGTGAGCCGCGCGCCGTTCCTCGGCTGGCGCGACGTCGACCTCGCCGCTCCGCTCTCCGCTGCCCTCGGGCTGCCGGTCGCCCTCGAGAACGACGTGGTCGCGCTCACGGGAGCCGAGCACTGGTTCGGGCGAGGCCGCGGCATCCCGCACTTCGCGGTGCTCACCGTCGGCGCGGGCGTGGGCTACGGACTGGTGGTGCACGACCGGGTGGTCGCGCCCCCGGAGGCGGGGCTCGGCCTGGGCGGCCACTACCCGCTGGATCCCACCGGGCCCGTCTGCGAGGCCGGCCACCGCGGCTGCTCGACCGCGATGCTCAGCCTGCCCTCGCTCCTCCGCCAGCTCTTCGTCGCCAGCGGCCGCGAGCTGACCCTGGCCGAGGGCTTCGCCGCCGCTCGCGCGGGCGACCCCGGTGCCGAGCGCATCCTCGCCGACTCCGGCAACGCGCTCGGGACGATGATCGCCGCGATCGGCAACCTCTCGATGTCCGGCACGGTGATCCTGGCCGGGGAGGGCGTCGCCCTCTACTCGGAGCAGGCCGCGGTGGTGGACGCCGCGATCGCGGCCACGCGCGACCCGGACGCTCCGCCCCTGGCGCTGCTCGTCGACGACGGCGGGCTCGTGGAGTGGGCGCGCGGCGCGGCGGCCGTCGCGATCCAGCGGCTGCTGCCGCGGATCGCGCTCGGGACGCTGGGGTAGCGGGGCTCCGCGGCGCGCGGGCGCTCGGGGTGCCGGGCTGGCGGGTCTTCGCGCCCAGTGTGCCGTCGGCACGCTCGCTTGGCGGGTCTCAGCGCCGCGCGGAGGCTCGGGATATCGGCCCGGCGGGCGTCCGCTCCGGGCGGGTGCCGGGACGCCGGCCTCGCGGGCTAGGCGCCGAGCGCCGAGCCGGGCAGGTCGGTCTGCAGGCCGTCGACGATCCGGCCGAACGCCGCGATCGCCTGGTCGTCGCCGAGACGACCGGAGTCGACTCCTCCGGCGATGCGCAGGACCTCGGCCCGGCGCTCCGCCCTCTCCACCGCGTCGAGCCCGGAGGCCCCGATCGCTGCGGATGCGCGCACTCGCGCGACGATCGTGCCGACGTGCCATCTGCCGCGTGCCATCTGTCTCCTCCTGAAATCCCCGCCTCTCTTCGGAGCGGACGCACACCCGGATGGGTGCGCGTCCCCGGGTCCTCACCCCCGTCGCTCCGGCGATGCGTCACGAACGGTCGTCATCCGGCCGCCGTGGCGACCGTTCGTGACGCATCGATCGAGCTGGGGAGGCGGAGCGCCCGCTCGCGGAGAGGGGGCCGGGGCGCCAGACTGACGGCGAGCGGAGGGAGGCACGATGCGACGCCTCCGCGCCCTCGCCGCCGCGCTGCTCCTCCTGCCCGCCCTCGCGGCCTGCGCGCCGGGAGGCGCGACGGGCGCCCCGAGCGGCACCGCGGCGGCCACCGTGGCTGCGACCACCGCCACCCCGGCTCAGGCCGCCCCCGACCCGGCCCGCTCCTCCGCCCCGTCCGCCCCGGCTCCCGGGGTCACCGTCTCTGTCCAGCAGAACCGCTCCGACATCGCCGGCGGCACCATGGTCTTCGAGGTCCACAACGGCAGCGGCGCCCCGATCGAGGTCACCGCGGCCCGCCTCGTGGACCCGCGCCTCGCCGTCCCGCTCACCTGGACCGGCGGCACGGGCGTCCCCGACGGGACCTCGCGCGACCTCCGCGTCGACGTGCCCGAGCCCGCCTGCCCGGTCGCGGAGGCGCCCACTGCGCTCGAGGTCGTCCTCGCCATCGACGGCCACGGCGAGCACGCGTACCCCGCCGACGACCCGTTCTCGTTCGTCGACGCTCTCGCCCGGTCCGGATGCTTCGCCCGCGCCGTCGACGCCGACCTCGCCCTGCGGATCGACACGTCCGGAGGCGCCGCGCACGAGCCGGCGCGCCTCACGATCACCGCCGACGTCCGGGGCACCCCCGTCGTGCTCCGCAGCGTCGACGCCACGATCCTGCTGCAGCCGCCCGAGGCCGCCGACGCCTGGACCCTCGAGACCGCTCCGTGCCCGCCGGGACCCTCGGCTCCGTGGTCCTGGACGCCGTCCCCACCCGCTGCGACACCCACGCGCTCGCCGAGGACAAGGTCGGCACGAGCCTGCCGGTCACCGTCGAGACCGCGGGCCGGCAGGGCACCGTCGTCGTCGCCGCGACCCCCGAGCAGAAGGGCGAGCTCTACGCGTTCATCACCGCGTACTGCGCGTCCTGAGCGGGGAGGCGGGCGGCGCCGCACTGCTGCCCGCAGCGACCGACGCCTCCACCGCCACTGTTCGGTCCCGTCCGCCTCACGCCGGCGCCGTGCTCAGCGCCTGCAGCCCCGTCACCCGCAGCAGGTCGAGCCGCGCCTCGTCCTCGCTGCCCGGCGCCACCGTGTAGACGACGATCCGCAGGTCGGTGCCCGGAGCCGTGAGCACGTCGCAGTCGATCGTGACCGGTCCGACGGGCGTCCGCGTCACCGTCTTCCGGCTCGCGCGGTGCTCGGCGATGCGCGCCTCCGCCCAGCGCCGCTCGAACTCGGGCGACTCCTCCCGCAGCCGGGCGACGAGGGCGGCGAGCGCCGGATCGCGCGGGTAGCGCCCGGTCGCCGCGCGCAGGTCGGCCGCGAGGTCGCTCGCGAAGTCCTCCTCGTGCTGCGCGTCGAACTCGGTGCCCGCGTGTCCGGAGGTGAAGTGCCGCCAGACGAGGTTCCGCTCCAGCCCGGTGTACACCGAGGGGTCGCCGTTCAGGGCGGCCCAGAGCGGGTTCCACAGCAGGATGTCGTGGGCCGCCGTGAACACCGCGAGCGGCACGTCGCCCAGGCGGTCGACGATCCGCTGCACGCCCGGGCTCACGTGCTGCGGCACGACGCCCGGCGAGGGGACGGCGGCGCCGGCGACCCGGTAGAGGTGGTCGCGCTCGCTGTCCGTGAGCCGGAGCGCCACCGCGAGAGAGCGGAGCATCGACGGCGACGGGTTCCGTGCGCGTCCCTGCTCGAGCCGCACGAGGTAGTCGACGCTCACGCCCGAGAGCGCCGCCAGCTCCTCGCGGCGCAGGCCCGTGGCGCGGCGGCCCGAGCCCGCGGGCAGGCCGACGTCGGCGGGACGGATGCGGTCGCGCCACGAGCGCAGCACCGTGGCGAACTCCTCCATGCCGCCCATCCTCCTCCGCCCGCCGTCGCCGAGCCAGGTACTGACGGTCCCCCCGTCGAGCGCGGCCTGGTCGAGGCCCGACGACCCGCGCAGGATGGGCCCATGACCACGACACTCATCACCGGAGCGAACCGCTCCCTCGGCCTCGAGACCGCCCGCCGACTCCTCGAGGCGGGCCACACCGTCTACGCCGGCATGCGCGACACCGCCGACGGCGACGCCGCCCGCGCGCTCGGCGCCCACCCCGTCCGCCTCGACGTCACCGATCAGGCGAGCGTCGACTCCGCGATCGCCTCCCTGCCCGGGCTCGACGTGCTCGTCAACAACGCCGGAGTGCTGGGCACCTCGTTCGGCGTCGACGACCTCACCCCGGAGGCGATGGCGGGCGTCCTCGAGACGAACGTCGTCGGCATCGTCCGCGTCACGCAGGCCGCGCTCCCGCTGCTGCGGGCCTCCGCGGCCCCGGTCGTCGTGAACGTGGCGTCCGGAGTCGGCTGGCCGCGCTGGCTGAGCACCGAGGGCCACGACGAGTTCCCCATCACCGCGATCCCGTACGCGGCATCGAAGGCGGCGGTCGTCGCGCTCACCGTGCAGTACGCGAAGAACCTGCCGGCGATGCGGATCAACGCGAGCGACCCCGGCTACACCGCGACCGACTTCAACGGACACGGCGGGCACCAGACCGTCACCGAGGGTACGGACGCGACCGTCGCGCTCGCCCTGCTCGGCTCCGACGGGCCGACGGGCGAGTTCCACGACCGGCGCGGGCGCATCGAGTACTGAGCTACGGGGCGGGCGCGGTCGGCCGGACGCCGGCCCGGACCCGGCAGGCGTCCGCGTGCCCGTTCGAGGAGCCGCAGCCCCGAGCCCGGCGTGCGTCAACGCGCCCGTTCGAGAAGATCCCGGCCCGACCCTACGTGCGTCCGCGTGCGCCCGAGACGCGGTGAGGTCCCCGAACCCGCCCTCGGCGCACCGGCCAGCACATGGTGATGAGGTGTCCTGTCTGCGCGGTCACCGGTCCTCGGTGCTGGGCTGTGAGTGACGGCCGGAGCCGGGACGCTGCCCACCGCGTGACAGAGGGCCGGATGAACCGCCGGCCCGACGGTGCGTGCTCGCTCCGGTGCGCCTACCGACTCACCGCGTCTCGTGTCAGCTCTGCAGCTCGACCCCCCAGTTCGTCCTCTGGACGTCGGCGTCGAGCCCGCGCAGCTCGCGCGCCACGGCGTCGGCCTGCTCGCGCAGCTCCCGCACCGGCAGCGCGGGCAGGCGGCGCAGCTCGCTCCGGAGCTGGCGGTAGCCGCGCTCGCCGGCGGCCGCGTCGGCCGCGCGGGTCAGGAGGCTGTGCCGGGCGCGCAGGGCCTCGCGCCGGGCGAGCGCCGCGGTCAGCACCTCTCCGGTGGGAGTGGTGGCCGTCGCGTTGGTGAGGTTGATCGCCGTGACCAGCCGCTCGAGCTCGCCCAGTGCGCGCGTGCAGTCGGCGAGCAGCTCGGCCGGGTCCTCGGTCGGCTCCTCTCCCTCCTGGTAGGAGGCGTTCGCGACGATCCGCGACTGGAGGGCCTCGATCCGCTTCTGCAGGTCGGCCCGCTCGAGGAGTGCTTCGGCGAGAGTCATGCGACCAGGCAAGCACACATCGACGGGACCCGCGCCCCTAGGCTGCGACCGTGCCGCTGCAGAACCATCCCGGAGACGTCGAGTTCCCCGTCCGACCCCGGCTGCGCTACGCGCGGGCGGCCGATGCGCACCGGCGCGGGCAGGGCGCCGGACGCCGCGCCCTCCTGGTGACGGCCTTCGCGGCTCCGGTGGGCCTGGTCGGCTTCGCATGGGGGCTCGCGCTCGGCGGCGGCGAGAGCGTCGTCGCGTTCACGGCGTTCGCGTTCGCACTGGCCTTCGGGCTGCTCGCCGCCACGGTCGGCTTCCAGCAGTGGGATGCGCGCGCGCCGCGCCGCGAGCAGCTCGCCTACCTCGGCGCGGCCGACTCGCCGACCCCGTCCCTCCGCCAGCAGCAGCTGCTCGCGCTCGACGCGGTCAGCGACTTCTCGTTCGCCGGCTGGAACTCCTCCCTCGCGTTCCAGCCCTCGTGGGCCGAGCTCCCGGAGGAGCTGCGGCGCCGCTACGCCGACGGAGCGAAGGGGGCGCCCTGGCAGCAGCTGCCGCTGCATCCGCTCGTCGAGCACCGGGTCGCGCTCGACCGCGACTTCCGCATCGCCTCGGCCGACGACGTCGAGCTGCTGGTCGCCGACGTGCTCACCCGCGGGCCGCTCTCGACCCGTTTCGCCGAGGTCTCGGCCTCCGCCGACGCCGAGCGGATGCGCTCCCGGGTCGCCGCGCTCACGGGCGGCAGCGAGTTCCACCTCCTCGAGCTCGCCCAGGCGGTCGACGGGCGTCCGCCGCTGCTCCTGCTCGCGGGCGACGCCGAGCGCACGATCGGCGCGATCCGCTACGCCTACGTCGCCGGCTACCTCCCGGCGGCGCGCGCCTGGGAGCTGCTGGCCGCGGTCGGCGACCGCGTCTTCGAGCGCTACTCCGGCTGGGACGCCTACTGGGCCGACGCGGCCCTCGCCATCGCCTTCCGCACCGACTCCCTCGGCGCGGTGCAGCACCACCATCGTCTGCGCGCGGAGCTCGCGGCCTCGGGGTGGCCGGCGGCGGCGGTGCCGTACCCGGGCTGAGCGCGGGGCGGCTGCGGAGACGGTGCGACCGAGCTGGAGCGTCCGGACCGGAGGCGTGCTCCCGCGCGGTGACCTCCCTCGCCCACGGGGCTGTCGACGCGGAGAGAGCTGCGGCCCCGGCGTCAGCCCAACTTCGAGGCGGGCACCGTCTCGAGGTGGAGCAGGTCGCGGCGCAGGCGCTGCGAGCGGACGTAGCTGCTCAGCACGTGCTCGGGCGAGGGCGGGGAGTCGCTCCCGCCGAGGAGGGCGCGCGCGGTCGTGAGGCGTGCGCGGCGGATCTCGTCGAACACGGTGGTGCCGTTCCGCGCGAAGGTGCGCTGCAGCGTCCGCTTCGGGACGCCGAGGCGCTCGCAGATCTCCTGGACCGAGAGGCGGGGGTCGGTGGACATCGCGGCGATCAGGGCGAGGGCGCGCGTGTAGACGTCCTCGCTGCTCTCGCGCGGCAGCGAGGTCGCCAGCACAGCGCCCGCCAGCTGCTCGACGGCGGCCCGCACCAGGGGGAAGGCGGGGGAGTCGGCGTCGAGGGTGGAGCCGAAAGTCGCGTTGACGGTCGAGAGCAGGATTCCGCGGCTGGCCGCGTCGGCCTCGGTGACGACGGCGCCACGGTCGGCCGAGTCGACCAGGCCCAGCAGTGGGCGGTCGAGGGCGATCTCGGTGCGGGCGCTCGGGGTGTCGGTCACGATCGTGAACGGGGAGTCGCAGTGGAGGAAGGCGATGTCGCCCGGCGCGACGCGGACCTCGAGTGCCGCCGGATCGTCCGGCTGGATCACGAGCGCGCCCTCGAGCGGGATGATCAGGCGGACGCCCGGGCCGGCGGCGGAGGTGCGGTGCAGGCGGGCCGGCGAGTGCCAGATCCGGAGCACGTCGACGCCGTCGCTGCAGAGGGTGTCGGCCACGATGCGGAACGCGCCGTTCGCGCGGACGTCGACGCCGCTCTGGGCCAGCCACGCGGCCGCCGCGGTGTCCCGGCGGGACACCCCGCGATCGACGATCGGTCGGCTGCCTTCTGCGATTCCCCTCACGGCGGAGTCCTTTCCTCTGGCGCGTCCTCCGTACGACGCGATCCCTCTACCCTGGCCGATCCGGCCCGGTGGTGAGAAGTCTTCATGCGATCGCATCGTCGCTCACCTCCACCGCAAGGTGTCGGATCCCGCCATCGGGGGACGGAACCTGACCTCGGGAGTGCGCCTCGGATCGACGTGGACCTCGAGCGCGGCGACGTCGGTGAAGGGCCGGTCGTCGCTCGTGCGGCCCCGCAGCACGATGGAGTGGCGGAGCGTCCGGGGCGCCCTCAGCGGCGCGATCGTGTAGTGCGCGACGGCCACGAATCCCGCTCCCGGGGCGACCCGCTCGGGCCGGCCGACCACGGTGACCGGGGCCTCGTCGTAGTCGAGCTCGGCGCCCGAGCCGTCGGTGAAGGAGCCGCAGAACAGGGCGAGGTCGTGCAGGGCGGAGGTGCCGGAGTTGTGGAACTGCATCCAGAAGGTGATCACGGCGACGGAGCCGCACGCGGGCGCGAGCCGCACCGCGCTGCCGTCGAGGACGAGGTGCGGAGGCGCATCGAGCGTCGTAGCTCCGAGCATCAGCCGCGCCGCCTGACGCCCGCCGCCGGTGCGGCCACCGGTTCCGCTGCGCGTCCCGCCAGCTGCAGGAGGCCGCACGCGGCGACCACTCCGACGAGGGCGGCCGCCCAGCTCAGGTCCTGCTGGTCGAACTCCCGGAGGTGCGCCGGGACGCCCGTGAATCCGAGGATCCCCTGGGCCGCGGCGACGGTGGCGAAGGCGAGCAGCGCGGCCGTGGCGGCGACCGCGGCCGGGGCGGGCGGGTCGCCCTCCGAGTCCTGGGCGAAGCGGCGGACGGCGTGCGCGAGGGCGAGTGCGCAGAGGGCTGCGGCGACGAGGGCGGCCGCGGTGTAGGCCGGGCCGGCGGCCAGCAGGAGGAGGGCGCCGACGACGACCCGCAGGCAGGCCGGGAGGACGCCGGGAGCGCTGCATCCGCGCGCGCCCGGGCCTCCCCCGAGGGCCGCGGCGCGGGCGCGGGACTCCTCGAGGCGCCTCCGGACGCCATGAGGACCAGCGGCGCGGAGCAGGGCGGTCGCGCCCGAGGCGAGCAGCGCGACGCCGACGAGCAGGGGGAAGACGAGGGCGGCGGCGGGCAGCTCCGCCGGCGGCAGGTGGATGAGCGAGTACCACGCGAGAACGCCCCCGAGGCCGTCGACGTCGAGCT
>NZ_PSVY01000018.1:0-67639 GCF_002932635.1 Rathayibacter sp. AY1D1 | reverse complement strand
GGGGATCGTGGCGGTGTGTGCCAGCGCCCACCCGTTGCGTGCCAGACCTGAGAGGTCGACGTCGCGCTCGGCGATCCGGCGCAACTGGCTCTGCATCCCCTCCTCGTTCGCGGCCGGGACGAAGGTGCTGACGGTGGTGATCTGCTGCATGTTCTTCCTCTTCCTCATCGTTCTTTTGCCGTGATTCTCAATCAGATTTGTCAAGCCAGCGGGGGCTGTCTGGCTTGGTCGTTCTTCCTTCTCTCCCAGCGTTTTTTACCTGGAAGGCACGTAGTGCCGAGCAGGGTCGAAGGCGGGAGCGCAACCCGGAGGGCGGCGGAGGAGAGGTTGTCGGCGCGATGGGAGGGAGCGCAGCGACCGCGTGCCGAGAACCTCGGAGGAGCCGGCCGCGCAGCGGCTTTGCGTGGACGCCGGAGGCCCGTACGCTGCCGAAGGCTTCCAGGCAAAATGCGCACAGCGCTCAACACCGCGCCGAGCGGAGCTCGGCGTCCACTCGTTCGCCCACGGCTGTGAATCGCGAAGCTCGTCGCGACGGCTGCAGCCCCACGGAGCATGCGCTCTCGGCGCGCTCGCGATCCTTCGGAGGGGTACTCGAACGAGGTCCAGGCCGCAACCCGGTCTCCCTGGTCCTTCGAACAAGCCACCACCTGCAGCGATCACGAGTGGACGCGAACCTGTCCAAAATTTCAGGTTATAAGAATCTGGTGCTCAGACGTTGCTCGGGTGTACGTTGCCGCTTGTAGAAAGATCCGACGTATCAATGAGGATGGTTGGTTTTTTTGAAAAACACAAAAACGAATAAGTGGCTGCGAAGTCGTATCGCTCTCGGAGTGATTCTCGCAATGGCGATCGTCGGCGGCGGGGCGGTTGCCGCGCAGGCTGCCAGCAGATATGTGGGCTCCCCTGTTGTGGTACAGGAGCAGAGCAACTGGTGCTGGGTCGCCGCGGGTAAATCCCTGACGAGCTACCATGCCGGAAGTAACCCGTCTCAATGCACCGCATACAAGTGGGGCAAAGGCGGATCTACCTGCCCGAACAACACCGGGACTCTCGGGAACATTTACAGCATTCTCGTTTCCGCGGGCCTCGCAAACCCCGGCTCAATCAGCTCGGGATCGCGTTCTTTCTCCAACATTCAGGGTGATCTGAACGTGAACCGGCCAGCGGTAGCACGATGGGGCTGGGACAACACAGGCGGATCGACTGGTCACATCGTGGTAATCCGTGGCTACGACAACTCGGTATCCACGGTGTCGTACATGAACCCGCTCAATTCCTCGTACCAATCGAACACCTACTCCTGGATGGTGGCTGGCGGCGGTCACAAATGGACAGACACTCTTTACGGGGCGGCGAACTGATTATGAGAAACCTAACTCGAATCGTCGCCGGATCAGCTCTGGCCGTAGCGTTCAGCTTGGGTTCGCTTGCGACCGCACAGGCAGCAACTGAAGGCATCCCGTCGGATGTGCAAGCTGCCTACTCCACCGAAGCACTTGAAAAGCTGCGAACTGCGGATGAAACACTGGTGACGGTGGACGAAACGGGCGTTCCCGACTTCTCCTCGGCTAGCTCGTTCGGGACTCCCCATCAGGTGAACTTGTGGAGTTCCGACTTGATCTCAGGAAAGGCATCCAACACCCCAACCTCGCCTCTCGAGGAGTGGCTCGCTCCGATCCTCGGACCGGATGGAGAACCGGTCGGCACGTATCGGGTCTGGCGTCCCACGTCGGACAGCAAGGCGGAGCTCGCTGGCTACAACGACGACACTGAGTTGGTGGGCGCACTGCAAGCCCTCAGCGAGAAATCCGTTCTGGTGTCGGACCCCACGTTTGAGGCGTGGTACGCGGTCAGCGACGGTTCCGTGTCGGCGCTGAACGAGTCCGCGGCGAGGGAAGTTCCATACACGACTTCATTGAATGAGGTCGCAAGCATCGTCTCGACGCGTTTTGCAGAGTCAATCAAAAATTCCGAAGCGACCGGCGAGGGCGCTGCTGGAGGTATGACAGTCCTCGACCGGCGCCCCTGGTATTACGGGATGGATCCGTGGATGCTTGGAGCGGGAGCATTTCTCTTGCTCGCTTCAGCGGCCGGCGCTTTCTGGCGTGTGCGTGCTAACAGACAGGCGCTAACCTCACCTCACGCGCTCGAATGACGCAAGGCGGTTAGCCGAAATTCGAAGACGGAAAGAGCGGAGGGGCGGGGCCACAGGCCTCGTCCCTCCGCTCAATTAGCTCCACCCCATGTTGTTCGATCACGATCACCCGGCCGTGTCAGACCATGAGATCGACCAAAACTGGTCGTTACCGTCTTTCTCCTCCACCAGAGCACCAACTGCGCGCCGCACAGTCGGGCGTCTGCCTTCTAGCAAAATCCCCTGTTCGTCTGACTGAGGTAAAAACGTTGGCCGGATTTTGCAGCAAGCACCATATTCCACCCAGATTAAATCGGATCATCTGACTCGGGTACACAGCCTTGAACCTGTAGCTGTGTCGGCGTCGGTCTGTAGACGGTCTGGTCGCGGAAGATTGCCCAGATCACGTTGATGCGTCGTCGGGCGAGAGCGATCAGCGCCTGCTTGTGCGATTTGCCTTCTTGTCGCTTCCGTTCGTAGAACGAGCGCGAGACGGGGCAAGTTCTGGCCGCGATGAACGCCGACTGGAAGCAGGCGTTGAGTAGCCGCCTGTCGTAGCGTCGGGGCCGGTGGTGGTTGCCGGAGATCTTGCCGGAGTCGCGGGGCACGGGGGCGAGGCCGGCGAAGCTAGCGAGCCGGTCGGGGCTCTGGAACGCGGCGAGGTCGGCGCCGGTCGCGGCAAGAAAGTCCGCGGCGAGCCGTTGCCCGAATCCTGGAACTGACACCAGCAGATCTGCGCAAGCACTGCCTGCCAGAACGGCGTCGATCTCCGCTTCGAGCTCAGCGAGCTCGTCGCGGATGCGGAGCAGGTCACGAGCGGAGCGACCCACCAGCCGCGCCGCTGCCCCTCCCCCACAACTACCGAGGTCTGCTCGCGAGCAGCATCGACCGCCGCCTTTGCAACGGCCGCAGACTTCCAGCACCCCTGCCCCTTCAACCACGACGCCAAACGGCTCTCGCCCATGCGCCGGATCGCGGAGGGCGTCGCGTATCGGGTGAGCAGTACCAGAGGTCCCCTGGTCGTCGCATAGTTGAACGCTCCCTCGAGCGACGGGAAGTAGTGAACCAGGATCGCGCGAAGCCGATTCACGGTGCGAGTGCGGTCGTGCACTAAATCCTCCCGACGCGCGGACAGCAGTCGCAACTCGGCGGTGAACTCGTCGGCCTGCCGCATCAGAGTCACGTCTCGCCTCGTTCGCACCTGATCCGCGATGATGACCGCGTCCTTCGCGTCCGTCTTCGCCTCGCCCCGGTAAGCGCCCGAGGCGTGATGTACGACTCGGCCCGAGATGTAGAACAGTGGCTGCGCGTGCGAGCTGAGCAGTGTTTGCAGTAGCCCTGTCCCGCCGTAGTTCAGGTCCGTCGCCCAGGCGACGTCCGTCCCACCCGGCAGAGACGCGACGTCACCCATCAAGGTCAGGATCGCCGATTCTCGGTTCTTAAACCGCTGCGACAGCAGCTTCGTTCCGTTGCCATCAATGACGACACAGTGATGTTCGGTCTTGCCGGCGTCGATACCGGCCCAGAGTTGGGGCACGCAGGGTCCTTCCGTTGAGGGGTGCGGTGCGCCATGAACGACCTTGCCGGCATGTCCTTACGGGGCGATCTGGTCGCGTTTCTCAATGAGCGGTCCTGCCGTTGCGGGGTCCCGGGCGGCTAATCATGGCGTGCCATCAGGCGGCTGAAGGCGGTCAGCCATACCCGGGACCCCTGGCGCGTTCCGGAGCCTACAACTGCCCCGGATCCACGGAAATAACGGTAAGGAAGGCGGTTTTCCGCCTTAGCAACCGGAGGGCGCAGTGCAACCCGCAGGGCGAGGGGGGAGAGAGTTTCGGCGCGAAATAAGGGAGCGCAGCGACCGCGTGCCGAAAGTCTCGGAGGAGTCGGTGGCGCAGCCACTTGAACGGAGCCCGGAGGTAGCTACGACCGCAGCGAAGCGGAGGGAGCCGCCGAAGGCTTCACGGCAAAGAAGCGTGAGCCCAACGGGCGAACATCAGCGGCCGGCACCGCCGGCCGAACCTCTGGGCGGTGCTCCGTCACCGCTGCGCGAGTGCAGCTCGCGCCCCCGGAACGGGGAAGACCGGGGACCCTTCTATGGCCTCGGGTCAAGATCCAACACGCGACGAATCGGTCGGTCGTCGTCTCGGCGTGCGACCCCGCGGCGCCGGTCAGGGAGTCGACGGGGTCCCGGTGGATACTGGACGCCGCAGCGAGCCCGAGGGGCTGCGTGTTTTGAAGCGAGGTCGTAGGACATGCCACAAGACAAGAACCTTCCCCCGTTCTTGAAGTACGCCAACAGTGTGATCGTGTTCCTCAACAACATCGGCATCACCACCGGTCCTCCGCATGTTCTGACCGTGGTCGGCCGGGTCTCCGGCGAGCCGCGGTCCACACCCGTCTCGATCGTGGTCGTGGACGGGGCTCGGTACGTGGTCGCCGGGCAGAAGATGTCCTGGGTCAAGAACGTGAGGGCTGCCGGCCGTGGCGAGATCCAGCGCGGCCGACGACGAGAGGCCGTGAATTTCACCGAGATGACCCTCGAACAGTGCGGCCCGATCCTCAGCGCGTACTGGCATCAGCACAGCCAGGGCCGAAAAGTCGCCGCTCAGATCTTCGAAGTCGGCCCGGAGTCGACCGCTGCCGATTTCGCAGCGGCCGCGCCGCGCTGCGCAGTGTTCCGCTTAGATGATCAGGACTCCACGACCCTCGCGTAAGACTCGTCACCCCTGACGCCCCGTAGACGGCCGAACAGGCGCCCTCGTATCGTGCTCGGCGTCGACTCACACGGCTACGTGCCCAACACCATGCGGACCTGTAGCGCCTTGAATAGTTCACGTGCGATGTATCGCTTGACGCTGCGCCTGATCTCGCGGACAGTTCGGCCCTCTGACGTTCGTCGCTCGACGTATGCGCGAGTGCGCGCCTCGGAGACCATCCGTACGCGAGCGATCACGTCGAGCGCGCGATTGAGCTGACGGTCACCGCCACGGTTGAGCCGGTGGCGTGTTGTGTTCCCCGATGACGCCGGAATCGGGTTCACTCCGGCGAGAGCTGCGAACGCAGCCTCGCTCCGCACCCTGCCGGGGTGGGAGTATGCCGCGACTGCCACTGCGGCGGTGACCGGGCCGACGCCGTAGATCTGCTGCAGCCCGGGCGCGAGAAGCTCGACCAGCTCAGCTAACGCTTCGCGGTTGTGTCGCATCTGTCGTCCAAGATCGATCACGGTCGAGGCCAACCGCACAGCTTCAGCGCGGATGATGCGCTCAGCCACGTCGGAACGATTAGCGTCCAGATTGGCGAGTTGCTGCACACCGCGATCGGTGAGTGCCCGCCTCGTGTCGAGCCCGAAGTCCCCGGTACGGACCAACGCGTTGAGCTGGTTCCGGGCGCTCGTGCGACGAACTTCCATATACCGGCGGGCATCAAGCGTCACTCGGAGCGCGTTGCGCAGCCCGTCGGCCTTCGGCCGAGTCAGCGCCTCGAGCTCGATTCCCATCGCCGAGGTCGCGGCAGCGATCGCGTCGATTTCATCAGTCTTGCCGCGGACACGGCTCGACTTCTTCGGCGGCCGCACCTCGCAAAACACGATCTCGTCACGCAGCAGCGCCCGACCCAACGACGCACCGTAGGAGCCCGTACCCTCCATCGCGAACAGAACCGACCCGCCCGCGATGCCTCGCACCCAGGCGATCGCTCTGTCGATCGCCGCCGCCGTCACCGCGAACGCTTTCGTTCCGAGGATCTCGCCGGTCTTAGTGGCGACGATCGCGTAGGTGTGTGTGCGGGCGTGGGTGTCGACTCCGACGACGTGGTCGTAGTGGCGGGCGACGATCATGTGGCCTCTTCTCCTCAGGGGTTCATCCAGGTGGGATGCGCCGCGGAGGCATCTCTCTGATGAGTCACGCGAGCCAGGTCGCGGACAACCTTCTATCAAGCCATCGCAGCGTCACGCCGGTACTAGCTCGCCCGGACGGACAGGTCCCCAGCAAGACACTGCGGTCAAGAGTGTGATGAGTCACGCCCGAGCGAGCCAGAACCAGCCTGACAGCCAGCACCTAGCCAGCCGAGACCATTAGAGAGTGTGAGGGGATCGCCCCTCGCGGGCCGGCTGGAAGGCCGGCCCTCCCCCACGTGCGACCCCTGCATGTGAGACCGAGATCCGACTGCTGGACGCGGCGGATCTGGGGCACACCGAGATCTGATCGTCGCTGAAGGCCGGGGTCCCGCTCCCGGCCTTCGTCATTTCTGGTCCCCACCCGGAAAGGGGCCGCCGCGGAGGGACATCTGCCCGTTCCTGCACGGATGTTCACGGTAACGTCAGCCGACTCCTCAGCGGCGAGGAGGTCGGCGGGAGCTCGTGCCCCCGCCTGCTGCCGCTCGGGGCACTCAGCGAGGACCGACCCAGAGGACGACCATGCGACGACGACACGCCCTGCTCCCTGGAGCGCTCACCGGACTGCTGCTGGCCTCCGGGCTCGTCGCCGGAGGGCCCGCCGCGGCTCCAGCGGCGGCCGCTCCGGTGGCCCCCGCTCCCGCCGCTCCCGCTCCCGCTCCGGACCGCCCCGTCGCGGCTCCGGACGCCGAGCCCACCGTGATCGAGCCGGAGGCGGACGCGACGACGCAGCAGGCCGCCCTCGCCCTCGACGCCGACTTCGTCGACGTCGAGATCCCGGCGCGCGCCCAGGTGCAGACGCACCGCGTGACGATCGCGCTCGTCGCTCCGCAGGGCACCGTCCCGGGCGGGTACACGACCGCCGACGCCGTCCGCGCCCTCGACCTCGTCGACCGGTTCTACTCCCGCGAGACCAGCGGGGCGATCCGCTTCGAGCTCGACCAGGTCGTCGACTGGCAGGTCGTCGACCAGCCGATCGGCTGCACGAACACGGGCGGACTGCAGGACTGGATCGCGCAGAGGACCGGCTGGCAGCGCGGACCGGGCAAGCACCTGGTCGCCATGGTGCCTGAGGGTGACCCGTGCCCGAACTGGGCCAACGGCGAGCAGTCCGGCGATCCCGATGACGGCGGACGCGCGTTCCAGCCCGGACCGGACGCGTACTTCCTCGCGCACGAGCTCGGCCACAACCTCTCGCTGCCGCACGCCTACAGCGTGAACTGCGCCACGACCCGCGACTACGCCTCCACCCCGCTGCCCGCGGACTGCCGCCGCGAGGAGTACGGCAACCGGACCGACGTGATGGGCGGCGCCTGGTCGTTCCTGCCGCTGTCGTCCCCGTCGCTGGCGCGCCTGGGCACGCTGCCGAACACCCGCCAGCCGGTCTGCGGCGCACCCCGCACCACGACGCTCGACACCCTCGGAGCCGGACCCGCCGGCCGGCGTGCGCTCACCTGGAACGACCCGCAGGACACGGGCATCCGCTACTGGGCGCAGTACAACGACCGCGCCGACACGACGTCCGACGGCGGCGCGTACACGAGTCCCTTCCAGGTGCGCCGCGACGTCTCGGGCGTGCAGATCCTGCGCTCGAACCCGGGCCAGCCGTACGCCGGCGACCTGCTCGAGCGTCCGGGCGACGCGAGCGAGGCGAACGAGTTCGTGCTCGCCGGAGAGAGCGCAGTGCTCAACTCCGGCATGTCCGTGCGGGTCGACCGGATCGACGAGCTCACCCGGACCGCGACGGTCACCGTGACCGTGCCGTGCACCGACTACGTCGGCGACATCGCTCCGCTCGCCTCGTCGACGAGCGCTTCGTACACCTCGCCGTGGACCTCGGTCGGAGCGGTCGCCGACGGCGCCGCCTCGACGATCTGGGGCTCCTGGCCCCGGGTCGGAGAGCAGCACGTCGAGCTGCGCTGGCCGAGCGCCGTGACCGTCGACAGCGCCTCGGTGCTGTTCGCGAGCGACGCGGCCGACGCCGACGGACGCGGGCTGATCCCCGCGCGGTCGTGGCGGGTCGAGCACCTGGTCGGCGACGTCTGGACTCCCGTGAGCGGAGCGGCTCCCGGCCGCGAGCGCGACGTGCTGAACCGCGCGACGTTCGCTCCGGTGACCACGACGGCGCTGCGGCTCGTGTTCACGGCGTGGGGAGCCGGCGAGTACGGCGGGTCCACGGGCGTGGCCGAGATCGAGGTGAACGGCATCACCCTCGCGGCCTCGGCGGAGGCGCGCGGGACGCTGCAGAGCGTGCCGACCGCGACGACGCGCGACCTCGCGCAGTCCGTGCTGGTGCGCGACTCCTCCGGTCGCGCCCTCGCGGGCCGCTCGGTGGGCTTCGCGATCACCGGGCCGGCGGCCTTCGAGAGCGGAGCGACGACCGCCGCGGTGCTGTCGGGCGCCGACGGCGTCGCCGCGCTCCCCCGGATCCGCACCGGCTCCACCGCCGGCACCGTCTCGATCACCGCGCGCGTCGACGGCGTGACGACGGCGCTGGCCGGAGCGAGCGTTGCGCCCGGCGCCTCCGTCACCGCGAAGGCGACCTCGCGGCTGATCCTCGGGAAGGTCGTCGTCACGGTGACGGCGACGAACACCGGCCGCGCGGCCGCCGATCTGACTGTCGTGACGCCCTACGGCACGGCGTCCTCGGCCGCGGTCGCCCCGGGCGCCACGGTGACCAAGGTGTTCCGCACGGGCAAGAGCTCGATCGCCGTCGGCACCGGCACGGTCACGGCCGTCTCGGGCGCCTCGCGCGCGAGCGTCTCGGTGGTCATCCCGCGCGCGTGACCGGGACGGGGGCTGCCCGCCCGCCAGGACGACTCCGTCCGGGCGGGCGGCTGCTGTTGGCGTCGAGGTGACGCGCCCGGCGACGTGCCGCGGCGGAGTGATCGGGGGACACGATGAGGCGGACGACCGCAGGGATCGCACTGGCAGGAGCACTGCTGCTCGCCCTGACGGGATGCGCGGGCGGAGGCGGGACGGTGGGCGAGGTCCGACTTGTAAGCATGACAACAAGTCAGCGCGGCCCGCTCGTCAGAACAGAGGAGGGAGCTGCCCTGAGGTGAGGATCAGCCGCAGCCCGACCGCGAGAAGAGCGCCCGTCGCGATGACGACTCCGACGATGAGCCGCCGCTCAGCGGCGCTGTCCGCCGCGGCGATCCGGTTCGCTCGGATCGCCTCCTCCTGCTCGATCAGGCGGCGGCTCGTCTTCCGACTCAGCCCCGTCAGCCGCTCGCCGTGCAGGCGCACACGGTCGGCCTCCTGCTGGAGTCGGCCGCTGGACAGGCGCGAGAGCTGATGAGCCGCGCGCGCGGCCCCGGGCCGCTCATCGACACGGCTGCGCTCGATCACGTAGTCACCGCCGGGATGAGGAACGCGATCAGCGCGGCGGCGTGGTCGGTGCCGTCCTCCCGGACGGGGAACCCTCCGAGCACCCACACTCCGGGGAGGGTGAGTGTGTTGCGGACGCCCGCGAGCAGCCGTTCGGTGCTGTAGCTCTCGTGCTCCTCGTAGTAGTTGCGCTCGAACGCGACGATGAGGCCGATCTGCTCGGGCGTCGCGCATCCGGTGTCGGCGTCGATGACCGGTGCGGTGCGGGCGGGGTCCGGGGTGAGGAACGCGATCAGTGCGGCGGCGAGGGCGGAGCCGTCGTCCTCGACGGGCTCGGCGCCCGGCAGGGCGTGGGCGTTGCGGACGGCGGCGAGCATCACGTCGTCGCTGTCGTCGGCGTTCTGGTCCCAGTGAGCGCGCTGGTCGGTGATGATGAGGGCGACCTGATCGGGGGTCGCGAGGCCGGTGTCGGTGTCGGTGTCGGTGCGGTACATGGTCTGTTCCTCTCAGCGGGTTGCGGCCAGCGCGGTGTTGATGTCGACGGTGATCCCGCGCTCCGCGAGGCGGTCGAGGGTGGCGGGCTCCTTCGCGATCTGCTGCCAGCCCTCGGGCGAGATGACGACCGCGGGATCCCCGTCCGCGTCGTTGAAGACGACACAGGTGCGCGAGTCGAGAACGGCCCCGGTGCGCGGGCAGAGGATGTTCTTGCTGACGAGGTAGGTGACCGTCTGGTCACGGAGGATCGCTTCGAGGGTGTCCATGTGTGTTGCTCCTGCTCCTGGCTGATCGTTTTTCTTTGCCTCTCCGGCGGGGAAAACCGTTTGAGTGGAGCCGGCGGAGTGACACCGATCACGGGCGAAATAAGCCCGTAGGGCGCGTCCGGGATCGGTGGCACGCAGCCGGTGGAGCGAAATAGGTTGGAACCGCGGAGAGGTGAAGAATCTCAATCAGGTTTGTCAAGCCAGCGGGGGTGGTCTGGCTCGGTTGTTCTTCCTTCTCTCCCAGCGTTTTTTTGCCTGGAAGGCACGTAGTGCCGAGCAGGGTCGGAGGTGGGAGCGCAACCCGGAGGGCGGAGGAGGAGAGGTTGTCGGCGCGATGTGAGGGAGCGCAGCGACCGCGTGCCGAGAACCTCGGAGGAGCCGGCCGCGCAGCGGCTTGCGTGGACGCCGCAGGCTCGTACGTTGCCGAAGGCTTCCAGGCAAAAATGCGCACAGCGCACAGCACCGCGTCGACCGGAGGTCGGCGTCCATGTCGGTGCCCGCGTCCGAGATCGTCTGCGCACCAGGGGCGTGCTGCTCCATCGGGCCGCACGTGCTGCCTTTGTATGCAGTGCGTACCGCTGAGAAGCCGCATATCTCCGCGGAGTAGGCCGGTTCCGCCACGCCACGGGTGCGAGCATGACCGTAGGAGGCCTGGATGCGTGACGCGGTGATGGTCGTCGAAGACGACGTCGAGATGGGCGAGCTCATCAAGCGGGGCCTCACCGGCGACGGCTACGACGTCGACCTATTCTCGAACGGGGTCGACGCGCTCAATTCGGCGCGCGAAGCGGACTACTCCGCGGCGATCCTCGACGTGATGCTCCCGGGGATGAGTGGCTTCGAGATCTGCCGGCACCTGCGCGCGAGCGGTGCCACGCTCCCGGTGATCATGCTCACCGCCCGCGACGCCCTGCAGGACCGCGTGTTCGGCCTCGACGCGGGCGCCGACGACTACCTCGCGAAACCGTTCCACTTCGAGGAGCTCTCCGCCCGCCTCCGAGCGATGATCCGTAGAGAGCACCTCACGAACCGGGCACCGGTCGTGCTGGGAAATCTGCGCGTCGACCCCTACGCGCACGCCGCGACGGTCGACGGCGCCGTCCTGCCTCTGAGCCCCAAGGAGTTCGGCGTCCTCCGCGCGCTCGCGGCGCGCGCCGGGGACTTCGTGCCGCGGGAGGAGATCCTGCTCGAGGTGTGGGGGTCGGCGGAGTTCGTGGACCACAACATCGCGGAGCAGTACATCAGCTACCTCCGCCGCAAGCTGGCCGCGGGCGGGGCGTCGGTCGAGATCCTCACCCGACGGGGTGCGGGCTATCGCCTCGGGGTGACGCCGTGAGCTGGCGGTCCCTGTCGATCCGGGTGCGGATCACGGTGTCGAGCCTGCTGGTCGCGATGCTGTTCTTCGGGATCGTCGCGGTCGTCGTGCGCGAGCAGCTCGATCACATCCTCGATGCCTCCACGATCGAGCTGGTCCGCTCGGGAGCGTCGCAGGCGCTGATCGAGGAGAGCCGCGACACCGCCGAGGCCGTCGTCGGCGGCGTCAGCACGACGCTCCTGATCGCCCTCGCGATCCTGTTCGTCGCGTTCGCTGTGACGTCCTGGGTCCTGGTCGGCCTCGCGCTGCGCCCCGTCGGCAGGATGCGCGCGATCGCCGACCGGCTGCGCCAGGGACGCTCCACCGAGCTGCTCCCGGTCGGGCCCGCCCGCGACGAGCTCTCCGACCTCGCCTCGACCCTGAACGCGCTGATCGCGGACCTGCGGGAGTCGGCGGACCGGGAGCGGCGGCTCGTCGCCGACGCGAGCCACGAGCTGCGCACCCCGCTCGCCGCGCTGCGCACCCGGCTCGAGCTCGCTGAGCGGGTCCGTGACGATCCGGCGGCTCTCTACGCCGATGTCGTCGACGCGCGCCGCTCGATCGACCGCCTGCAGTCCCTGACGGACGGGCTGCTGATCCTGTCGAGGATCGACGCGGGCATCGCTACCGGCGACGCCTCCTCGGCGGCTCTGCGGGAGGAGGTAGCCGACAGCGTCGACCGCGCCCGGATGCTCGCCCGCGAGCGGGACCTCGCGATCGACTTCGTCGCCCCCGCCTCGATCGTCGCCGCCCGGTACCCGATCTCCCCGACCGATTTCGGCCGGATCCTGGACAACCTGCTCGCGAACGCCGTCACTGCGACGCCCGACGGCGGCAGCGTCAGCGCGACCCTCGTCGAGCGCGCCGAAGAGATCGTCCTCTCCGTCGACGACGACGGCCCGGGCGTTCCTGACGCGTTCCTCGCGGTCGCGACTGACCGTTTCACCCGCCCCGACGCCGCCCGCTCCCGCGACGGCGGCGCCGGCCTCGGGCTCGCGATCGTCGCCGGTCTCAGCCGCGCCGCCGGCGGCGAGCTCCGACTCCGCAACCTCGCCCCCCACGGCCTCGGTGTCGACGTCCGCATCCCCGCGACGCAGCCCCACCCGACCTCTCGCAAGGAGAACCGATGATCGACCCCCAATCCCTCCTCGACGGCGCCGGCCCCTGGGCGATCGCCCTGGTCTGCCTGATCGCCTTCGTCGAGACGGGCCTGCTGATCGGGTTCTTCCTCCCCGGTGACACCCTGCTCTTCTTCACCGGTGTCTTCGTCGCGACCGGCGTGATCTCCCTGCCGGTGCCGCTGGTGATCCTGATGGTCGCCGCCGCCGCGTTCCTCGGCGACCAGCTCGGGTTCGTCATCGGCCGCGCGAGCGGGCCGCGGATCTTCGAGCGCAAGGACAGCGGCCTCTTCAGCCGCTCGAGCGTCGCCCGCACCCAGTCGTTCTTCGACCGGTTCGGCGGCTGGGCGGTCACCATCGCCCGCTTCGTCCCGGTCGTGCGCACCTTCGCCCCCGTCGCCGCGGGCGTCGGGAAGATGCACTACGGCCACTTCGTCGGCTTCAACGCACTCGGCGCCGCCGTCTGGTCCACCGGCGTGATCCTCCTCGGCTTCTTCCTCGGGCAGATCCCCGGCGTCGCGGACTTCGTGGGGAAGTACATCGACATCGTCCTCGTCGGCATCGTCGTGATCAGCCTCGCCGGCATCGCCCTCACCTACTGGCGGCAGCAGAACCGCGCCGGACGCGACGCCTGAGCCCAGCGCTCAGGGGGTCGCCGTGACGGCCGCGCGCGGTCGGCGGAGCGCGATCACCGCGACCAGCAGCAGGAACACCGCGAGGGCCGCGAGCGTGACCGGGCCGGTGCCCAGGCCCAGGCCCTTCCGGTCGACCGGATCCGCGAGCCAGTCGCAGACCGAGGCGCCGAGCGGTCGCGTGACGACGTAGGCGGCCCAGAACGCGAGGACCGCGTTCCGCCCCGTGAACCGGTGCGCGAGCGCCGGCACCGCGATGACCGCCGCGAACAGGACCGCGGACGGCAGGTAGCCGAACCCGAGCGTCGACGCGGTCAGATCGCCCGCGGCCGTGCCGAGCGCGAAGGTCCCGGAGACGGCGAGCCAGTAGAACGCGGCCCGGCGCGGCGTCGTGATCGAGTGGATCGACAGCGTCCGCTCCACCCGCCACCACACGACGAAGACCGCCGCGAGAGCCAGCGCGAACCCGAGAGTGGAGACGAGATACGGGACCCCGGCGACCACGTGCAGCACGTCGGCGGCCATCGTGCCGAAGACACTCACCATCAGCACGGCCAGCCAGTACACCCACGGGATGTACCGGCGGACCGCGAACTGCAGCCCGAGGGCCGCGAGGAACGCGAGCCCGGTCGCGCCGACCACGATCACCGGGTCGAACGCGGTCGCGAGGAAGTCCGACGCCGTCTCGCCCATCCCCGTCGTCAGCACCTTGAGGATCCAGAACAGCGCCGTCGCCTCGGGCACCGTCGAGGCGGCGTACCGGCCGGCGACGAGATGTGAGCGGATCCGAGGGAGCGGAGGGCGGCGCTGATCGGTGAGGTGCATCATGCCGCCATGCTCGGGCAGCCTGCGGTACCCGGGGCTGGGGGCTTCGCCGGGTCCGTTGAACAAGCGCACAGCGACCCGCTCACCGGCAGCGCTGCCCGCTGCCTTCCGCCGTCATCTGGTCGGACGGTGCCCGGAGAAGCGCCGCCAACGGAACGACGGTGATGCAGCACGTTCGGTGTGCAGCCTGACCGCGAGCGGCGCCCAGACGATCAACGCCACCCCGGCGCCCAGGAGCAGCCCGCCGACGGTGTCGGAGATCCAGTGCGCACCGAGGTAGGTGCGGCTGAGCATCATCGCCACCGTGTAAAGGGCTCCGGCGATGCGGACCCACCACAGCGGGAAGACGATCGCGAGGACCATCGCGGTCGTGGCGGCGTTCGCGCTGTGGCCGGAGGGGAACGAGCCGAAGTCGGCGTTCACGAGGATCTCCAGCGGCCGCGGACGACCGACAGCGTTCTTGAGGATCTGCACCAGCAGCCCGCTCAGCGGCGCGGCGATCGCGAAGTACGTCGCCGCCCACCGACCCCGCCAGACCAGCAGCCCCACGAACACGACGAGCGGAATCACGATCGTGCCGACGATCCCGCCGCCGAGGCTGTTCATCACCAGCGACGGCACCAACCAGAACGTCGACCGGTGCTCGATGATCTCGTTCATCCAGGCGGTGTCGAACCCGAACGGCTTGTCGTGCTCCCGGTAGAAGATCAGCGCGGCCAGAAGTCCCGTGAGCAGCACCGCGAGGCCCGCCGAGATCAGCGGCCAGCGTCGCGCCGCCCGATAGGCGATCGCACCATCGGCCAGGGGTCCGCTGTTCGGCATCAGTTCCGTCCTCCTCGCTCGGCGCGCAGCACGCCGGAGGAGTCCACGCTACGAATGCGCGGGCTCCGGGTGCGGAGGATTCCCCCGCATCCGTTGTGAAAGCACAGAACCTGAGCCCATCGGCTCGGTACCGACCTGGTCGAACCGCGGAGCTTCGGGTCGTTGTGAGCAAACACAACGCAGCACGGCGCATCCCGAGCCGCCGCCCACGTCCCGGCTGGGACTCTGCGGGCATGGACATCTCAACGACGGCAGCACCGTCCCGCGGCCGGCGGCTGCTCAGCAAGGTCCCCGAGGTCACGATCTGGTTCTGGATAATCAAGATCCTCTGCACCACGGTCGGTGAGAGCTTCGCCGACTGGATCAACATGGTCCTCGGCGTCGGCCTCATCGCGACGGCTGTGATCTTCATCATCGTCACCGCGGTCGTGCTCGCCGTGCAGATGCGGCTGCGACGCTACGTGCCCGCCGCGTACTGGCTGACTGTCGTGGTGATGAGCGTCACCGGCACCCTGCTCACCGACATCCTCACCGACCAGCTCGGAGTGCCTCTCTGGGCCAGCTCCCTCGTCTTCTCGCTGCTGCTCGTGATCGTGTTCGGCGTCTGGTATTCGAAGGAGCGCACCCTCTCGATCCACAGCATCGACACCACCCCGCGGGAGGCGTTCTATTGGGTCACCGTCCTGGTCACCTTCGCGCTCGGCACCGCCCTCGGCGACTGGACTCTCGAGCTCACCGGCTGGGGCCCTGGCGTCTCGATCCTCCTGCCCCTCACGCTGCTCGCGATCGTCACCGGCCTCTGGCGCTACGGCGCGAACCCGGTCCTCGCGTTCTGGATCGCCTACATCCTCACCCGCCCCCTCGGCGCCAATATCGGCGACTGGCTCGGCCTGTCCCCCGACGAGCAGGGCCTCGGGCTCGGCACCTTCGTCACCAGCATCATCTTCCTGCTCGCGATCCTCGCCACCGTCGTCTACCTCTCCCTCAGCAAGGCCGATGTCGACAAGGGCGCATCCGAGCACTACACCACGCCAGTCGCCCGCGAACGCCGTTCACTCGTCGCCTTCGCGGTCCTCGCCGTCGCCGTCGTCGGGCTGCTCGCCTTGACCAACAGCCAGCCGCACACCAGTCCGGCACCGGAAGGCCCAGCCCCGGCCTGCGATGCGTCGGGAACGCTGTCCGCAGCTGACGCGAAGGCATCCGTTCAGACCGACTTCCCCTCCGCCGACGTGCAGAACTTCCAGACGATCACCGCCGACACCCTCGCCCTCGTCACCAGCGGCGATCAGGCCGGCGCGAAAGCCCGCGCCACCGACCTTGAGACCGCCTGGGACGACGCGGAGCCCGCACTGAGCGCCGCGAACTGCCAGACGTGGACCTACGTCGACCAGCAGATCGACCCCGTTCTCTCCTCCGTCCGCGCCGGCAGCCCCGACCCGGTTGTCGAGAAGACGAGCATCCAGGACCTGCTGACCACTCTCGCCGGACGCTGACATGAGGCGTCAAGGTCTTCTTTTGCGACCCGAATCTGGCCTCCTCCGACCAATTGATCACTGCCGCCCTGCCCTGCCGCCGCCGCATCGGCATCAGCGCGACTCAACACATCGATCGGAACCGGTCGGTGACAAATCGGTCCGCTACTGAACCCATGCTCGAGCTCGTAGACGCACTCCGAGCACACGGGGCTGCCGACCAGGCCGGCGTCCGCGAGGTGCTCCACCCAGGGGTGCGAGCACTCACCACAGACCTCAGCGAGCAGAACCCGGAACCGGGCGCGGCGCGAACGGCGAGCGTCAGCTCGCCGGCGCCACTGCGAGAGGCCGACCATCACGTGAGCGTAGCGAGCGCGCCACCAAGCAATCGCGCGCTTCGCCTCATCCGCATCGCCTCTGGCGTCCCGTTTGGGGATTCCCATACGGACGGTAACTAAGGATCTATCCGGCGGTGATCAGCTCGCCGGGCGCACCGAGAGACGCGAGGTCGACATCGCCCTGTGACGTCAGGAGCTCTCCGCTGATCCCGTCGTAGACGGCGGTGAAGACGTCCACCCGATGGAGGTCGAAGCCATAGGGCACGTCTGTTCTCTCCGCGGGCGCGTGCACGGTCAGCGCCCAGACCGGCTCGTCCTGTGCGACCCAGTAGTGGTCCGCGAGAGCGGGGTCATAAGCGGCGAGCTCCTCGTACGTGGTTCCGACCGCGTAGATCGGGTACTGCTTCTTCTCCTCCGCACTGAGCGTCGAGAGCTGGACTCCGGTGCCGTTAGCCAGGTCGAGCGCCGGGTTCGTCAGCTGCTGGACGTCGATGATCGGCCCCTCAGAGGCGGCGGTGGCGATGGGGGTGCCCGGTGGGCCCTCCGTCGGGACGGTGGGTGTCAGGGACTCCGTCATCTCTGTTGGTTCGGCAGGCGTCTCGGTGGAGATGGGGGTCGTGCTGGCGGTGGCGTCGATGGTGACGGGGCCGGAGCGGATGCGCATCGTCGTGGAGGTCTGGGTGAGGCTGACGTCCTCGGCGCCCAGCACGTCCATGAGCCACTGCTCTCGTTCGTCGGCGGCGTCGAGGCAGCCGACGTACGTCGTCGCGGGGCCTCCGGTGACCACCCATACGGAGGTCTGCAGGCCGGCGGACTGGAGGTCGTAGGTGAGCGTGTTGCAGGGACCGTCGACGCTGAGCTGCGACCGGCCGTCGGTGCCGGTGATGCGAAGGCTGACGGGGTGATCGAGCAGCCATCCGCCTGATCCTTGATCGCCGATGACAGCGGTGGTCTCGTAGACGGGCTTGGTCGCGTCTTCGGCGCTGAGCAGTTCACCCGGCAGCTGCGCCGTCGACGGCGACCCGGGGCTGCTGGCGCTCGTCGCGCATCCACTGGCGAGGAGCGCCGCGGAGAGGCAGAGGGTACTGAGGGCGAGGGTTCTCGTGCGTCTGAAGGTCACTGGTCGACTCCGGTCCGGGTCGTGGGCGGGTTGGTGCAGTCGACTGTGGTGGTCAGTCCCGTGAAGATGTCGATTCGGCCGCCCTCCTGGCACACCTGGGTTCCTGCGAGGGAAAACAGGGCGGCGTCCGTTCCGTCTCCGTTGGTGCCCGCGAGCGCAGCGCACGCCGCGGCGAGCGACGCAGTGAAGTGTTCTGCGGGTGTCTGGATCTCGCCCGACAGGGCAACGCCCTGCCCGTCCGGTTCCCAGCAGGTGACGGGCGCTGCGACCGGAGTGCCGCGCTCGGTCGTCACCGCCGTGAGGACTGCCGCGCTGAGGACGGCGCCGGCGATGCCGGCGAGCGTCACCGCCGCGGCCTGGCGAAGACGTCGGCGGCGGCGGATGCGGTGCGCGAGGCGTGCGCTGATGCGCTCGAGCTGCTCGTCGCTCAGGTCAGGATCGTCCATGGTCTTCTGTCCGTTCCGTCAGGGTTCTCGCCAGTGATGTCCGCACCCGCGAGAGGCGGTTGCGGACAGTCCCGCGGGACAGGCCGAGGGAGCGAGCGGCATCGCTGTAGCTGAGGTCGTCCTCGATGCACGCCGTCCAGATCGCGCGGTCCGTCGCGCTCATCTGCTCGACCAGACGTCGCACGTCCAGCAGCCGGTCGCTCGCCTCCGCGTCGACGCCGCGAGAGGCGGAGTCGTCGGAAAGGGGCAGGTGGCGTCGGCGCTGCTCGCGGCGATTGGTCGAGAAGCTGAGGTTGCGTACCGTGACCAGCAGCCAGGGCAGCACCGACTCCCCCACGATGCGCACGCTCGAGCGGCGCTTCCAGAGCAGGAAGAAGCTCTCCTGCACGACGTCCTCCGCATGGCCGGCGTCCGTGAGGAAGCTTCCCGCGGCGCGGTAGACCGCGCGGCCGTGCATCCGGAAGAGAACGTCCAGCGCCGACGGGTCACCGCCGCGAAGACGATCCACCAGCGTCGCCTCAGCAGCACCGACCACCCGACATCACCCCCTCAGTAGTGAATGCCCTCAGAGCACCGTTTCGTCTCAAACTTCACGAACGAACATCGCCAGTCCCGCAATGCGTCTGTGAACGATCGCCTTGCGGACGCTCTCGGTCGCGAGCCGGTTGCTCCTCGTGGTGAGAGCTGCATCACGCCTACTCTTCTCCCGTGGGCGGTCTCGAGCTGGGCAGCGGTCGAGGCCGTTTCTCGCCCATTGAGGGGAGACGCCGTGGTTGAAGGTCTGGACAGCTGGGACCCGAGTAGATCCTCGCCGGACCGGCAGACGCCACCCCGCCAACGACGGTTGGTGAGACTGTCGATCGCGCTGGGCGCTCTAGCCGTCGTGGCGGCCGCGGTTCTGTGGGTAGGTGATCTGCTGTTCGGGGTGCATGGCCCTTCCCACTACGTCAGCATCACCAACGACACCGGAGCCTCACTCACCTGGTCCTGCTCCTGGTCCGATCTTCACCTCGCCGCCGGGGAGACGGGTCAGCTGCGCATCCTCGACCAGCCCGACCAGGACTACGGCTGCGTCCCACAAGCAGCGACCCCCTTCGTAGCGGCGGCGCACAACAACGACATCTGCCCGTCACTGAACTCCATGACCGAGGGAAGGCAGTTCACGGCAACCGACTTCGCGAAGACCTACCGCTGCCCGTAGCTGATGCGCGCTTGCGGCGTCGTTCCGAGCTGGCTCGACAGCTGTTCGGGATCATCGCGTCGGGCGGGCGCACCGAGAGCAGCTGTCGGCACGTCCCCCTCGGTCCGGAGGACGGCTAGACCGGCGTCGTACACGGGAGCGCAGAGAACGGCTGCAGCCGCGATCGTCGCTCCCGCGACGACGAAAGGGCGTCCGCGCTCTCTGGGCTCATCCACGAGCCCGGCCACGAGCAATGCGCTGTGGCCCCTGAGGGAACTGCGGCCACTCCATCCGGTCGCCCCAACCTCACGAGAAAGGGAAGAGCGGGGATGACGGCGGATGACCTGCTCTCCCTCAACCCGTTCCGCTTCCCTTCGGACGAGATTCTGCGTGTCGGTGAAGTGCTGAAGTCCTCTGTCGCTGCGCGATGACCTCCCTGCGGGGCGCTCGCAGCCGCCTCTGTTGTTCCGGTTCTTGATCGATCCCGTGGAGTGCAGTGCATGATGTCCCGATGACCGTTGGAGAGCCCCCGCGACCGAGTGCAGCGACGCCCGTCGTTCTCGCCTTGGTCTTCGGCGGTCTCGCAGCCGTCATGGGAGCGGTTGCCTCCATCTACATGTGGGACCCGAGCGAGACGTGCCGGACCCGCGGCGGAGGCAGCCTGACCGGAGAGGGGTTCCTCTGGAACCCGCTGTGCTCGGACGGTTCGACCGTTCAGCCGACATGGATGACGTTGACGACTGCTGCGGCGTTGATCGCGGCTGTGACATGCGTCGTCCTCGCGGCCATCCGACGAGCTGAACGCGACGGACAGGAAACGGCGTCGTCCGACGTTCTGCACGACTTCTCGCGCCGGACCCTGCCGGAGGACAACCGGCTCCGCAAGCTGGGCGACGAATGGTGAGAGACGGCGGCTCCCAGGGGTTCTATCGTCCCGCCGTCGCGATGCGGCGTGCGTCGGTCCACGAATCGGCGTTCAGGTGATCGCTCGACGATCCCCATACGGGACGCGCACAAGGCGCTCGGGTTCGCGAGACTGAACTGATGTCGGGGTTGCTGGTCATCGATCTCGTGTCGCGCGTGATCAGAGCCCGCCGCGGCCGAGCCGCGACGCACGAGAGGTGACGCGCCCGACGTCGGGAACCAGCACGCCTCATGATCCACGGCGACGGAGGACAGGACATCAACCGGCCGATCTGCGGCGTCGACTCAGCGCCCAGACGAGCGCGCCCGCAAGGAGCACCGCGCAAGTCAGCCCGACGACGTGCAGGACCAGCGACGGCACTCCGTTCTCGGGGAGCAGGAAGCCGTACGGCACCCACCCGTCGGTCGCTCCGCGGACGAGCACGACGACGACCCAGACGATCGGGTAGGGCAGGACCACCCACAGCCGGCGCCAGGAGAGCGGTCCGCGGTCGGCGACGACGATCCAGTCGAGGAGGACGAGCGCGGGGAGCACCACGTGCAGGACGGCGCTGACCCAGGGCGGAGCCGTCCCGGTACCGGGTACGAGGGTGTTGTAGATCACGGCGACGACGATCGAGTAGGCCGTCGCCGCGCCGCGGACGTAGCTCAGCCACACCGGCGTCGGACGGCGGGCGAGCGCGACCGATCCGGCGACGATCAGCACCGCGCTCGCGAGGAGGCTGGTCTGGTTCGTGAAGTAGCCGAAGTAGTCGAACGGATTCGACTCGCCGGCCACGATGCTCAGCGCGTAGGTGTGGAGGATCACCGCGACCGCGGCTGCACCGACGGCGATGCGCGCTACACCCACGAATGGGCGGGTCGGTGCCGGGGAACTCATCGGGTCAGCCTAGGAGCCGTTGGGCTTCCTGCTGGCCCGCAGCAGACCGGCTGACAGCGGTCAGCCCGCCGGCACCGTCCGCATCTCCTCGCCCACCGAGGTGTGCAGATCGCCGCTTCGACTGGGGCTCTGCACCATCGATGACTCTGTCCGAGTGCGAATGACGGGGGTCCGTGTCACCCTGACTGCATGGGTTAACTCCCGGCCAGCGCTGGGCTCTGCCTCTCCCCTGCGTCTCTTCTCAGCCGGTGCAGCACCGACGGGATTGGGCAGGCTCTCCTGGCTAGCGCTCCCGCGGGGCGGGTGCTTGCATGGCCCTCATGTCGACCCCGTCCACGCCTCCGCCCTCCTCGCCCCGCGCGGAACCGCACGACAGCGCGATCTCAGGTCGGCTGAACTGGTTGCGAGCGGGCGTGCTGGGCGCGAACGACGGCATCGTGTCGGTCGCCGCTCTGGTCGTGGGTGTCGCGGGCGCGACGACGGCGACGGCTCCGATCCTGACGGCCGGTGTCGCGGGTCTGGTCGGCGGCGCGGTATCGATGGCGCTCGGCGAGTACGTGTCGGTGAGCAGCCAGAGCGACAGCCAGCGCGCACTGATCGCGAAGGAGCGGGTCGAGCTGGCCGAGGATCCCGACGGGGAGCTGGAAGAACTCGCCTGGCTCTATCGAGCGCGTGGCCTGACCCCGGAGACAGCGCATCAGGTCGCCCGCGAGCTGACCGAGAACGACGCTCTGACCGCACATCTGGAAGCGGAGCTCGGATTGAACGAGGAAGCGGTCGCCAGCCCGCTCGCCGCCGCCGGCGCCTCGGCGCTGGCGTTCCTCCTGGGAGCCGTGCTGCCGCTGCTGGCGATCCTGCTCCCTCCGCCGGACTGGAGGGTTCCGGTGACCTTCGCCGTGGTGCTGATCGCCCTCGCCGCGACCGGCTACATCAGCGCGCGGGTCGGCGGCAGCCCGGCGCTGCGCCCGATGATCCGCATCGTCGTCGGCGGCGCTCTGGCCCTCGCCGCGACCTTCCTGATCGGGTCGCTGCTCGGGACTTCCGGCGCGATCTGATGTCCCGGATCCTCGTCGTCGAGGACGACCCGCAGATGGGCGCCCTCGTCGAGCGAGGACTGCGGGAGGACGGCTACGACGTGCAACTCGTCGACAACGGTGTCGATGCGCTGATCGCCTTCACGGCGGGAGATGTCGACGTCGCCGTCGTCGACGTCATGCTGCCGGGGATGACCGGGTTCGAGGTCTGCCGTCGGATGCGCGAGTCGGGCAGCACCGTCCCGGTCGTGCTGATCACGGCGCGGGACGCCGTCGAGGACCGGATCTTTGGATTGGACTCGGGCGCCGACGACTACGTCACGAAGCCGTTCCACTTCGGCGAGCTGAGCGCCCGGATCCGAGCACAGATCCGGCGCCGAGCCAGCGGCCCGCAGCCAGTGGTCCAGATCGGAGCGCTGCGCCTGGATGCCCTGTCCGTGCGCGCGACGGTCCGAGAGCGTCCCTTCGCGCTGAGTGTCAAGGAGCTCACGCTGCTGCGCTTCTTCGCCGTGCATCAGGACGAGGTACTGACCCGGACGGAGATCCTCGCCGAAGTGTGGGGGTCCACGGAGACGTTCGAGCCGACCCTCGTGGATCAGTACGTCAGCTACCTCCGCAAGAAGCTCGCCCTCGCCGACACAGGCCTCCGGATCACGACCGTCCGCGGCGCCGGATACCGGCTGGAGCGCGCCGAGTGAGGCTGCTGCGCTCCCTGTCGATCCGCTCCCGGATCACCCTCGGCAGCCTCCTCGTCGCGCTGATCGGGGTCGGCGTGATCACCCTCGTGCTGCACGGGCAGTTCCGCAGCATCGTCGTCGCGTCCGAGGTGACCCTCGCCGAGGGCGACCTCGCCCCGTATCTCGCCGATCTGGGATCGGACCCGACCGAGACCCCCGACCCTCCGGCCGAGGGGATCCTGATCTTCGCGCGCGCTCCCGGCGGGGCGGTCCCCGTCGACACGATGCCGCACGACGTCCACGAGGTTCTGGAGCGCTGCACCGGCAGCGACGGCACCTCGACGGTGATGACCGACGAGGACGTCCGGTTCACGATCGTCTCCCGGACCCTGGACACGAGTGCGGGCACGTGGGAGCTGTGGGCGGCTCGCAGCGGCGCCGGCAGCGACCTGACCGTCGCGGCCCTGGACCGGACGCTGCTCGTCAGCGCCGCGGCCCTCGTGATCCTGTCCGCCCTCGCCGCATGGCTGCTCACCGGCGCCGCCCTGCGTCCGGTCGAGCGGATGCGCCGCACCGCCGCGTCGCTCGGCGACCGGCACGGCGGCGAGCTTCCCGTAGGCCCGGCGACTGATGAGCTGTCGGATCTGGCGGAGACGTTGAACGCGTTCATCGCCCGGACGCGGGACACCGCCGATCGGGAGCGGCAGATGGTGTCCGCGGCCAGCCACGAGATCCGCACGCCGCTGGCAGTCGTCATCACCCAGCTCGAACTCGCGCACCGGCACTTCGGCGACGCGGACGCCCTCGAAGAAGAGATCCGCGCCGCCGAGGGGTCCCTCGCCCGCCTGTCCCGCCTGGCGACGAACCTCCTGGAGCTCTCCCGCCTGGACGCCGCACCGCCCGCCGCGACGCGCTCGACGGCGAGCGAGCTGGAGACCGAGCTGATGGACTCCGTCGACCGGCTGAGGACGATCACGGGCGGCGCCGGCCCCGACATCGAGCTCGACACCGCGATCGAGCGCGCCGACGCGCCCTACCCGCTCTCGGTGAGCGCGTTCTCGCGGATCCTCGACAACCTCGGCGCGAACGCGATCGCCGCGACGCCTCCTGCGGGACGCATCACCCTCCTCCTGCAGCAGCACGACTCCACCCTCGAGCTGCGCGTGGAGGACACCGGGCACGGCATTCCGGAGGAGTTCGTGCCGCACGCGTTCGAGCGCTTCTCCCGACCCGACGAGGCGCGCACCAGCCGCGACGGCGGCAGCGGGCTCGGGCTCGCCCTCGTCGCAGCTCTCGTCGACACAGCCGACGGATCGGTCACCATCGAGAACCGCCGCCCCAACGGAGTGCGGGTGACGATCGTGCTGCCCGAGCGCTGACATGTGAGACCTCGAACACGAATCGGACCCCCGCGGGGAATCGGCACGCATCCCTCATAGTCGACACCAAGACTCCCCCGCGACGGTAGGAGCGCGCCCCCGGAAACCCGAGGTCGGCGCATGCGACACCGACCGGAGGGCGCCGCCGTGAGCACCACGATCCGACCGACCAACGCACCCGCACCCCACGCGCCGACCACGCTGCGGCGGTCGCAGGCCGACCGCGAGCGATCCCTGCGTCGGCGCCTGCGTTCCGCGGACGCGCTCGTCACCGCCGGCTGGGTCTCGGTCGCCCTCGCCATCGCGCTCTACCTCGCAGCCGGCGGGCCCGCGGAGGCCACCGATATCGCCGGAGCTCTCACGGCCGCAGGGATCGTCGCCGGCCTCGTCGGCACCGACCTGATCCTGGTCATGCTCGTCCTCGCCGCCCGGATCCCCTGGATCGACCGCACCTTCGGCCAGGACACCGCGATGGCGCTGCACCGTCGCCTCGGCAAGCCCGCCCTGTACCTGATCCTCGGGCACGGTGCCCTGCTCACCGTCGGCTACGCCCTCACCGACGGGCTGACGCTGTGGAACGAGACGCTCACCCTGTACTCCGGCGCCGACATGCTCCAGGCGCTCCTCGGCAGCACCCTGCTGGTTCTCGTCGTCGTCACCTCCCTCGTCGCCGTGCGCCGCCGCTTCGCCTACGAGGCGTGGCACGCGATCCACCTCCTCAGCTAGGCGGCCGTCCTCGTCGCCGTCCCCCACCAGCTCTCCGCCGGCCAGGTCCTCGCCGGGAGCACCCCGCAGCGCGTCTACTGGCTCGCCCTCTACGTCCTGGCGTTCGGAGCGATCGCCAGGTTCCGGTTCGCGGTGCCCGTACTCGCCACCCTGCGGCACCGGATCCAGGTCGAGGCCGTCGAGACGATCGCCCCCGGCGTCTTCTCGCTCCACCTCTCCGGCCGCGACCTCTCCCGCCTCGGCGTGATCGGCGGGCAGTACGCGATCTGGCGGTTCTGGAGCCGCGGCACCTGGTGGCATGCGCACCCGATCTCCTTCTCCGCCGTCCCGACCGACACCCGCGCTCGGATCACCGTCCGCGCACTCGGAGCCGGGACCGACCGTCTCGCACGACTGCGCCCCGGGACCGCGGTCTCGATCGAGGGGCCCTACGGGATCTTCACCGACGTCGCCCGCACCGCCCCGCGGCTCGCGATCATCGCCGCCGGCATCGGCATCACCCCCGCCCGAGCGCTCCTCGAGCACGGCGGCCTCCGACCCGGCGAGGCCACCGTCCTGCTGCGCGCCACCGACGACTCCCAGACCTACCTCTGGGACGAGACTCGGACACTGGTCCGCAGCAGCCGCGGCACGCTGTTCGGGATGATCGGCCGGCGGCCCGCAGGGCTGGCGACGTGGATGTCCGCCGAGTCCGTCGCCCGAGGTGTGACGATCACCTCGGCACTGCCGGGCCTGCTCGAATCCGACCTGTTCGTCTGCGGTCCGACCGCCTGGGCCGACCTCGTCGTCCGCGACGCGCGAGCGGCAGGCCTGCCCAACCGGCAGATCCACGTGGAGAGGTTCGACTGGTGAGAACACGAGCAGCAGTCGCCAGCGTCCTCGCCTCCCTCGCCGTCCTCGTCGTCGGCTGGCAGATGGGATCCGCCGGCGCCACCGGGTCCCCGCTCGCCACCGGGACGAGCGACACCACAGCCGCGGAAGGAGCGGCTCCCGCGGTGACCACGCCGACCCCGGCCGGCGCCCCCGCCTCGACGACGCCCTCCGCCGGCGCGCCCACCGACCCGTCGGCCGGTACGAGCTCGACGGCCACTGCTAGCCCGTCCGCCTCGGCCGACGGCACGTGGACCGGCTCATCTGTTCCGACTCGCTTCGGCGCTGTGCAGGTCGCGATCACCGTCGCCGGCGGGCAGATCACCGACGTCACGGCCGTGCACCTCACGGACAAGGACGGCCGGTCCGTGTCGATCTCGCACCGGGCCGCGCCGATCCTGCGTCAAGAAGTCCTCGCCGCCCAGTCCGCGAACGTGCAGGCGGTCAGCGGAGCGACCTACACCAGCGACGGGTACCTCACCTCCCTGCAATCGGCGATCGACCAGGCCGGACTCTGACCGTGCACACGTTCACGACGATGGGCACCGTCGTCAGCCTGCGCGCCGCCGACGACACCCCGGTCGGCGACGTCGAAGCCGTCTTCGCCGACGCCGACGCCCGCTTCAGCCTGTACCGGCCGGAGTCGGAGGCGTCCCGGATCGCCCGCGGCGAGCTCGCGCTGACGGCCGCGTCCGAGCAGATGCGGACCGCCTACACCGAATCGCTGCACTGGCGAACGGCGACGGACGGCGCCTTCACCCCGCACCGGCCCGACGGGGTCATCGACCTCGCCGGAACCGTCAAAGCGACCACCATGGCGCACGCGGCCCGGCTGCTCGGCGACGGCGAATGGCTCCTCGATGTCGGGGGAGACGTCCTCACCTCGCCCGCCGACAGCTGGACGATCGGGATCGTGGATCCCGGCGACCGGCAGGCGCTGCTCTGCATCGTCCCCCTCGGCGACGGTCGCCGCGCGATCGCCACCTCCGGGACCGCCGAACGCGGAGAGCACGTCTGGCGCCGACCTGCCGAGCCCGGTGACGTCCCCTTCGTGCAGGTGTCCGTGATCGCCGAGGACATCGTCACCGCCGACGTCCTCGCGACCGCGATCCTCGCCGGCGGCGTCGGGACGCTCGACACCGTCACCGACCGCTTCGACGTCGACGTCCTCACCATCGACGCCGCCGGTGCCCTTCTCGTGACCGACCGGCTCCGCCGCCTGATCGCACCGGCGAGCCGGCACCCGTCCTGACTCCGCTCGGTCGGCTCCTCGCATATCGGCGGTGAAGCGGGGAGTCGGCTCGGAGGACGGGCGAGTGATCGTTCGAGGGCTCACACGAACACGTCCAACGGCAGAGCGCGCAGGGCGGGGCGCGTTAGCGTCACGAGGACAGCCCCCCTCTCGACCGAAGGCGCCCCCGATGAACGACTGGCAGATCAACGGCCTCCCCCTCCACCCGCTCCTCGTGCACGCCGTCGTGGTTCTGCTCCCCCTCGCCGCACTGATGCTCATCCTCGGCAGCCTCTGGCCGGCCGCCCGCCGCAAGTTCGGGATCCTCACCCCGATCATCGCCCTCGCCGCGCTGATCGCCGTCCCGCTCACCACGCAGGCCGGTGAAGCGCTCGAACGACAGACGGAGCCGTCCGCGATCCTCGAGAAGCACACCGAGCTCGGCGACCACCTGCTCCCCTGGGCTGCCGGCCTGTTCCTCGTCGCCCTGGTCCAGTGGCTCTGGTTCCGCCGCACGCGACGAACCGAGGACCGAGCCGCCACCACCCGCCGCCCCCTCGTCGGAATCGTGCTCGCCGTCGCAGCGATCGCCATCTCCGTCGGAGCGACCATCGACGTCATCCGCATCGGCGACTCCGGCGCACAAGCAGTCTGGTCCGACTCCACCTCGAGCACCAGCACCGATCAGGCACCCGCGCCCGATAGCGACGACGACTGACCCACCCGATCTCGGGCACTGCCCTCTCCGGCTGACACCGCCCCCTCTTCGCAGGAGGATGGTGTGAGTTCCTCAGCACTCGACGCCATCTGCGAGGTCCTCGGCTGCCAGGTGGGCGACATCCTGACTCACGTGCCGGACGACGTCGGGAGCAGTACGGATCGGCTCGGTGACCGAGCGGCCCGCTGACACGTCGCACCTCGGTGGTCGACTGGTCACCGCGGGCGTCGTCCAGCTGGTGGCCGTCGTCGCGCTCAATGTGCTGGGGCCGATCGTGCCCGTCTGAAGGATCTCCGGCCCGAGCGCTCAGGGTCCACTGCGGTCCCCGATCTGTCGCCTCTGCTCGGCTGGGCGATTGCCGCGGCGGTGTTCCTCGTCTGGGCCTGGTCGACGGCGTGGCCGGCCGGCCCGGAACGCACCCGCGACCTCGCCCGCCACGAGGACCGGTCCCGGAAGCTGGTCGACTCGCTCATCATCGCCGCCACCTTCTTCAGCCTCGTCCTCGTGGTCGTCGCACTCCTCCGCAGCCAGCAGAAGGACCCCGTCGGATCCGCGGCCGCGATCCTCGCGGTCGTCGGGGTCGTCGCGGCCTGGGCGCTCGTCAACACCGTCTACGCCTTCAAATACGCACGCATGTACTACCTCGACGACCGCCACCGCTTCGACTTCGACCAGGACGAGGACCCGTCCTACAGCGACTTCGCCTACACCGCGTTCTCGATCGGGATGGCCTACAGCGCGAGCAGCATCACCCAGTCCTCCACCCCCTCACGCCGGAACGCCCTGGCCCACGCCCTGCTGTCCTACTTCTTCGGCACCTTCGTCGTCGCCGTCGCCATCAACCTGATCACCGGCCTCACCCAGGGAGGGTGAGGAGCGCCGCACATCCTCAGGCAGGCATGTCGGAGTTCGATACTGATGTCATGGCATCACCGCTCGTCTCCGACGTCGCTCACTCCGGTCTCACCGTGGCCGACCTCGACGACGCGCTGGTGCTGTGGTGCTCCGGTCTCGGGTTCGTGCTCGAGCGCACCTTCATGCTCGACGTGGACGTCACGGCGGCGACCACCGGCGTCCGTGGAGCCGTGATCCGCGCAGCGACGGTGACACTCGGCCCCCACCGGGTGGAGCTGCTGCAGTACGACCCGCCCCGACAGCTCGAGTCCGCCGGCTCGCCCGCGCAGGTCGGCACGGTGCACATCGCTCTCACGGTCTCGGACCTCGATCGTGTCCTCGAACTCTGCGCTGGACACGGCTGGAGACCGGTCGGGACACCTCACCGGATGACCGCTGGCGCCCGAGCCGGCACGCGCATCATCTACCTCGAAGGTGCCCTCGGCGGATTCCTCGAACTGATCGCGCCCCCGCAGCTCCCGTAGGCCGCGTCGGCCGATCGCGTCGAGGGCCCGATCTCTCAGCCCGCCAACCTCGCCATCCACTCCTCCACCGCGTCGGGCGTGCGCGGCATCGCCGCCGAGAGCAGGATCGACGACGTCTCCGTGACTACGAGGTCGTCCTCGATCCGGATGCCCAGCCCCCGCAGCTCGGCGGGGACCGTCAGGTCGCCCGGCTGGAAGTAGAGGCCCGGTTCCACGGTGAGCGTGTGGCCGGCCGCGAGCACTCCGCCGAGGTACGTCTCGTGCGGAGCGTGGTTGCAGTCGTGCACGTCCATCCCGAGCATGTGCCCGGCGCGGGAGATGCTCCACCGGCGGTGGTACGACGCGGACGGGGCCACGGCCTCGTCGACGGAGCAGCGGATCAGGCCGAGGTCGATCAGCCCCTCGGTGAGGGCTCGCCCGCACGCGTCCTGGTAGTCCTGGAAGCGCACTCCCGCGCGCAGGGAGTCGATGCCGGCCTGCTGCGCGCGCAGCACGATCGAGTACACGTCCCGCTGCAGCGGGGTGAACTCCCCGCTGACCGGGAAGGTGCGGGTGATGTCGGCGGCGTAGAGCGAGGGCAGCTCGACGCCCATGTCCATCAGGACGAGGTCGCCGTCGGCGAGGGGCCCGGTGTTCCGCGTGTAGTGCAGGGTCGTGGCGTGCGCTCCCGAGGCGACGACCGATCCGTAGGCCGGCCCCTGGCCCTCGACCAGGGCGCGGCGGGCGAAGGTGCCCTCGAGGTAGCGCTCGCCGCGGGGCATCGCGCGGGCGACCGGCCACGCCTCGAGGCAGTCGTCGAATCCCCGCGCCGTGCCGTCGACGGCGAGCTGCAGCCGTCCGATCTCCCAGTCGTTCTTGATCAGGCGCAGCTCGTCGAGCGTCGACTTGAGCACGAGGTGCGGTCCGAGCTCCGGCCCGCAGATGCTCCGCACCAGCTCGTCGACGCTCTCGTCGAGGGTGGGCAGGACCCGGATGCGCCGGGCCCGCCGCGCAGCCCGCTCCACGTCGCGGGTGAAGTCGGCCAGCGGCCGGGTCTCGATGCCCAGTGCCGCCTGCGTCTCGGCGAGCGACGGCCGCGGACCGACCCAGAGGTCGCCGAGCGCGTCGTTCTGCCAGAACTCGTCGCCGTCGCGGCCGGAGGGAGCACGCAGGTACAGGATCGAGCCGGCCTCCCCTCCCGTCGTGTCGACGACGAGCACGCTCTCGGCGACTCCGTTGCCCGTCAGCCACACGTGGTCGGTGCCCGGGCGGAAGCGGTGGTCGCTGTCGTTCGAGCGCACCCGCGGCAGGCCGGCGGGGATGATCAGCAGCTCGGCGGGCAGCGCCTGCGCCAGTCGCGACCGGCGCTCCGCGGTGTAGGCGAGCACCGGCTCGTCGGGGTCGATCACCGGCCCCGGATCGGCCCAGCCGGCGGTCATGAACGCGCCGTCCCCGGGGAGCGGGCTGCGGTTCACGGCCCTCGGCATGCTCCAGAGAGCGGACTCCTCGGCCCGGGCCTCCTCCACCGCGCTCACGCGCCCGTCCGCTCCAGCGCGTCGGGCAGCTCCTCGAGCCAGGCCGCCCGGTCGGCTTCGAGGGGAGCCAGCGGCAGCCGCCCCAGGCCGTCCGGCAGCGGGATCGCCGCGAGCAGCGCTCGCGTGTACGGGTGCAGCGGGCTCTGCCACACCGTCTCGGTGTCCCCCGACTCCACGACCCGGCCGCGGTACATCACGAGCACCCGGTCGGCGATGCGCCGGACCACCGAGAGGTCGTGCGAGATGAACAGCATGCCCGCGCCGGCCTCGACGCTGAGCGAGCGCATCAGCGCGGCGACGCTCGTCTGAGTCGAGGCGTCGAGGGCCGAGATCGGCTCGTCGGCCACGAGCATCCGCGGCCGCGCCGCGAGGGCCCGCGCGATGGCGATGCGCTGCTTCTGGCCGCCGGAGAACTCGTGCGGGAACCGGCTCGCCATCGCCGGGTCGAGCCCGACGCGGCGCAGCCAGTCGGCCGGGTCCGAGCCCTCGGCTCCCCGGGCGAGAGCCGCCCGGACGCCGTCGCCGATCTGCTCGCCGATGCGGCGACGGGGGTTGAGCGAGGAGTTCGGATCCTGGAAGACCATCTGCACGCCGGTCATCGCCGGACTGCGCCGACGGAGTCCGAGCGCGGGCACGTCGACGCCGTTCAGGCGCACGTCGCCACCGCGGCGCTTCTCGATGCCGACGACGGCGCGCGCGAGGCTCGATTTGCCGCAGCCGCTCTCGCCGACCAGCGCCACGACCTCGCCGGCCGCCACCCGGAAGCCGACCCCGTCGACGGCACGCAGCGGCGGTCTCCGCCCGTACTCGACGACGATGCCGTCGGCCTCGAGAACCACTCCCGCGCTCATCGCGCACCGCTCTCGACGTCGCCTGCCGCGGCCGCGCCCGGATCGTCCGCGGCGGCGGCCCTCTCGTGCCCCTCGACGAGCTCGGCGACCAGCTCCTCCGGGCTCTCCTCGAAGCTCGAGCCGGGCAGAGCCGCGAGCAGCGCCCGCGTGTACTCGTCCTCGGGTGCGGTGAACAGCCGCTCGCGCGGAGCCGACTCCACGACGAGCCCCTGGCGCATCACCGTCACCTCGTCGGCCACGGCGCTCATCACGCCGAGGTCATGGGTGACGAGCAGGATGCTCAGCCCGCCGTCGTCGACCAGCTCCCGCAGCAGCTGCAGCACTCCGGCCTGCACGGTCACGTCGAGCGCGGTCGTCGGCTCGTCGGCCAGCAGCACGGAGGGCTCGCACGCGAGCGCCACCGCGATCGCGATGCGCTGCCGCTGACCACCGGAGAACTGGTGGGGGTAGCGCCCGAGGGAGGCCCGGGCGTCCGGCACCCGCACCCGCTCGAGCAGGGCCTCGGCCCTGGACCACGCGGCCTCCTTGCCGAGACCGAGGTGGTGGCGCAGGTGGTCGGTGAGCTGGCGTCCCACGGTGAGCTGCGGGTGCAGGCTCGTCGACGGGTCCTGGAAGACCATGGCGACCCGGCGTCCGCGCACCGCGCCGAGCACCTGCCGGGACGCGCCGACGAGCTCCGTCGTGCCGTCGCCGGTGTCGTCGGCGAGGCGGATGCTCCCGCTGGCCGTCATCGCTCCGGGCAGCAGTCCGAGCACCGCCAGGGCGGTCATGGTCTTGCCCGAGCCCGACTCGCCGGCGAGACCGTGGATGCCGCCGCGGCGCAGCGCCAGATCGATGCCGTCCACGATGGCGTGGCTGCGGGTGCGGATGCGCAGCCCGCTGATGGTCAGTGCGTCGCTCACAGCGTGGCGCCTCCTCCGCGGATCGTCTGCGACCGCGGGTCCAGGGCGTCGCGCAGGGCGTCGCCGACGAAGTTGAACGCGATGACGACGGTGAGGATGGCCAGGCCCGGGAAGACCCCGATCCACCACGCGTCGAAGTTCTGGATGGCGTCCGACACCATCGAGCCCCACTCCGCGGTCGGCGGCTTCGCACCGAGCCCGAGGAACGACAGGCCCGACAACAGGAGGATGGCCGTGCCGATGTCGAGGCTCGCCAGGACGAGCACCGGGCCGACGATGTTGGGCGCGATGTCGCGGACGAGGGAGCGCAGCGGCGAGAAGCCGAGCAGCTGGCCGGACACGACGTAGTTCGACGAGCGGAGGCCGAGGACGAGACCGCGGGTCAGCCGGGCGTAGGACGGCCACGACACGATCAGCGCCGCGAGCACCGCGTTCAGGAGCGACGCTCCGAGCGCGGCCGCGATCACCATCGCCAGGATGACCGTGGGGAACGCCATCACGAGGTCGGTGATGCGCATCGCGACCTCGTCGACCGCACGGCCGAGGAATCCGGCGACGGATCCGACGATCGCGCCGATCAGCACCGACATCACGACGAGCAGCAGGGCGAGCGGGATCGTGACCCGGGCACCCCAGATCACCCGCGAGAACACGTCCCGGCCGAGCGCATCGGTCCCCATCAGCGTGCCCTCGCCGGGCGCCTGGAGGAGGGGCAGGTCCTGCGCGAGCGGATCGTGCGGGGCGATGACGGGGGCGAGCACGGCGATGAGGATCCAGAGCACGCCGACGGCGGCGCCGAGGAGTCCGAGCGGCGCCGACCAGCGGCCCAGGCGCAGGCGGGGGCGGCGCAGGCGGAGGCCGGGGGCGGCGACCGGGTCGAGCACTCCGGCACCGACGCCGTCGCGCGGACCGGCCGGAGCGCCGTCGCGCGGGTCGGACCGGGTGGTTCGCGGATCCGTCACGAGGCCAGCCTCACTCTCGGGTCGAGCACGCCGTACAGCAGGTCGACGATCAGGTTCACGAGCAGGTACATCACGCCGATGAGCAGGCCGACGCCCATGATGCCGCGCAGGTCGAGGTGCGACGCGGCCTGGTAGGCGTAGGAGCCGATCCCGGGCCAGCCGAAGACCGCCTCGACGAGCACGGTGCCGCTGAGCAGGCTGCCGAAGGCGAGGCCCACGACGGTGAGGATCGGGATGCTCGCCCCGCGCAGCACGTAGGAGAAGGTGACCGCGCGGTTCGGCAGCCCCTTCGCGCGGGCGGCCCGCACGTAGTCCTGGTCGAGGATCTCGAGCACCGCGGTGCGCACGAACCGGGTCAGCAGGCCCACCGTGTAGAGCGTCAGGACGAGGACGGGGAGGAAGAGGTGCGACGCCGCGTCGAGGAAGGTGTCGAGCTGGCCGGCGAGCAGGGCGTCGACCGTGTAGAGGCCCGTCACCGTCGGCGGCGTGGTGAAGTCGCTGCTCAGCCGGCCGGATCCCGGCGCGATCCGGAGCTGGAAGTAGAGGACGTAGTAGAGGACCAGCGCGAGCCAGAAGGTCGGCACGCTGAGGCCGGCCAGCGACACGACGCGCAGAACGTGGTCGGAGGCCCTGCCGCGCCGGTAGGCGGCGACGGTGCCGAACAGCACGCCGACGATCACGCTGAGCACGATGGCGCCGAAGGCGATCTCGAGGGTGGCCGGCAGCGCCTTCGCCAGGTCGGCGACCACCGGGTTGTGCGTGGTGGTGGAGACGCCGAGGTCGCCGTGCAGCAGGTTGCCGAGATAGGTGAAGTACTGCACGACGAGCGGCTGGTCGAGACCGTACTGGGCGCGGAACTGCGCGACGATCTCCGGATCCTCCGCAGCGCGCTGGCCGAGAGCGGCCGCCACGGGGTCGCCCGGCACGAGGTTGGTCAGGATGAAGGTGACGAGGGTCACGCCCACCACCAGCAGCAGCGAGGTGAGCACGCGGCGGAGCGCGTAGCGGAGGAACGGGTGGGCCGCCCGGCCCCCGCGCTGACGCGGGGTCCGGACGGCCGTCGTGGTGGTGGACACGGGCTACTGCGCGGTGAGGGCCGCGATGTCGATGGTCCACACCGCGTTGTAGACGACACCCGAGACGTCCTTCGCCGCGGCGATGTTGTTGCCGGGCTGGAGCAGCGGGATGAAGGGGCCGTCGGCGTTCAGCGCGGTCTGCAGCTCCTCGAAGCGCGACTGGCGCTCGTCGTCGCTGCCGCCGGTGGCCGCGGCGTCGGCCAGCGCCGAGATCGCGGGGGCCGCACCGTCGGTCCAGCCGGAGCGGAGGCCCACGACGTCGCCCGGGGTGAAGACGAGGTAGTCGCTCGGGTCCGGGTAGTCCGGGCCCCAGTACCAGAGGCCCATGGTCTCGGTGCCGTTGCGGTAGGCGTCGAGCTCGGTGGCGACGGGGGCCGGGGCGAGCTCGACGGTGATGCCGGCGTCCTTCAGCTGCGACTGGATGCGCTGCGCGATGGTCGGGAAGTCGATGCCGTTCAGGCTGATGTCGCTCGGGAAGTTGAGCGTCACGGACTCGCCGGCGTAGCCGCTCTTCGCGAGGTCCGCCTTCGCGGCGTCGAGGTCCTGGGTGAGCGCGCCGCTCTCGGGCAGGGCGCCGAGCAGCATGCTCGGGATGACGCCGGACGCCTGGGCGGTGCCGTTGCCGGCGATCGAGACGAGGTCGTCGTAGTCGACGGCCTCCTTCACGGCCTTCACGAAGTCGGGGTTCGACGTGATCGCCGAGACGCTCGGGTTCTGGTTGAGCAGCAGGAAGATCACGTTCGCCGACGGGTCGCTGGTCACCGCGACCGAGTCGCCGAGCGCCTCCGCCTGAGTGCCCGAGAGGTCCAGCGCCACATCGGCGCTGCCGCCCTCGACGTTGATCTTCTGGGTCGCACCCTCGACGTTCTGGATGACCACGCGGCCGTAGCCCGGGGCGTCGCCGTCGTAGTTCTCGTTCGCGGTCAGCACGACCTGCGAGGCGAGGTCGAGCGTGTCGAGCACGTACGGGCCGGAGCCGGCGGAGGTGGTGTTGAGGAACGTCTCGGCGGTGTCGGTCTCGTCGGTGGTGCCGCCGTTCTCCTTCACGACCTTCGAGTTCAGGATGCCGAGCGCCGGGTTCGCCAGGATCGCCGGCAGGGCGGGCGTGGGGTTCTCGGTGGTCAGCACCACCGTCGTGTCGTCCTTCTTCGTGACGGTGACGCCGTCGAGGAGGAACGAGGGGTTGCCCTTGAGGCCGATCACGCGCTGCAGCGAGAACACCACGTCGTCGGCGGTCATCGCGGTGCCGTCCGAGAAGGTGTGCTCGCCGTTCAGGGTGAGGGTGAAGGTCTTCGCGTCGTCGGACTGCTCGAGGCTCGCGAGGCCGTCGACGACCTGCGAGACGTCGCCGCCCTCGAAGGTGAGGAGGGTCTCGTAGAGCGCCTTGTCGACCATCTGGCCGGTCGGCTCGTACATGCGGCCCGGGTCGGCGGTCTTGAGGTCGAACGCCTTGTTGATGGTGAGCGTCGCGCTGCTGCCGTCGGCGGTGTCGACGCGGCCCGAGGAGCAGCCCGCCACCAGAAGGGCGAGGGAGACCGCCGCAGCGGCGATCACCACTCGCGTCGGGGCGGAGCGCGGGGTGCGGGTGGAGCGGACAACCATGGAGGCCTCCTGGCGAGGGTTCGGCTGGACGTGTTGCGAAACGATGGCACATCGCGACGCACTCCGTTTCCAGAGGGCCGCTATCGTGGACGAACTGCCGCCCGCAGCGACGAAGGAGTGGATTATGTCGATCACCGATCCGGCCGCCGGTGCGGTCGCTGGACAAAGCGCGGGCGGGCTCGACGACCTCAATCTGCGCATCCTCGCCGTCCTGCGCGAGAACGGGCGCATCTCGATGTCCGCCCTGGCCGAGCGGGTGAACGTCTCGCGGGCGAGCGTCTACAACCGGGTCGAGCAGCTGACCGCATCCGGCGTCATCACCGGATTCTCGGCCCTGGTCGATCCGGGAAAGGTGGGGCTCGACGTCTGCGCCCTGGTGTTCGTGACGGTGCATCCGCAGTCGTGGCACCGGTTCCGCGAGGGCATCCTCCAGATGCCCGACGTGGAGTACTGCTGCATCACGACCGGCGAGCACGACGCGATGCTCCTGGTCCGCTCGCTCGACATCGGCGGCGTGCACGACTTCGTCACCGGCGTGGTCGCGGCCCGGCCCGAGGTGAAGTCGGTGGTCTCGGTCGTCGTGCTCGACGAGGTGGTGCGCAAGGCCTACCTGCTGCCCTCCGACATCCCCGACCGCTCCGGATCGACGAACCGGCTCGGCATGACGCGGTTCACCACCGCGGGGAACGGCCGCGACGCGGCGCGTTGAGCGTCAGACCTCGACGCAGATGCTGACGTGGTCGTCGCCGTCGATCTCGAACTCCTCGACGAGCCGCAGCAGGCCCTCCCCGTCGAGCTCGACGCGGCTGCCGCCGGTGCCGCTGACCACGGTCCCGCCGTCGATCAGCTGGTGCACGAACGAGACCTGCAGGGCGTCGCCGGTGCGCGTGCCCACGAACCGGCCGAAGGTCACGGTGTCGCCGACGTAGTCGCCCCAGACCACTCCGTCGCGCTCGGAGTAGTGGAACCGCGACGGCGACTCCGGGTCGACCGCACTGTTGGTCGAGGAGGTCATCACGAACTCGCGGCCGTCGAGACTGGGGGCGGTGGTGGCGTCGTTCACGTCATGGAGTATGCCGGAGAGGTCGAGGTGTCCTGGCCGCACGCCGGTTTCGTCTCGTTCTTCGGGTCCGCGACCCCCGGGGCTGGACGAAAGCGCCGTCTGCGGGTCTCTCGACGGTCCATTCGTCTGCGATCCTCCGCCGCCCGTCCCGATCGACCGAGCGACTCCGGGATCGGACGGGCGATCTCCGCGGACAGGCGGCGGCGAGGCGTCCGGACTTCCCTTGCCGCCTCGATACTCCATCGACTCGTCCGTGATCGGAAACTTTCCCGTACTCTCAGGACTCGTACGGGGAATGAACCGGGGGCTCATTCGCATCCGGTTCGAATTCGACATCTTGGGGGCGCAATGGATCCGCAGCAATCGGTGAACAGTGATCGCGCAGTGTGCGCCCACGCGAGGAGCGGCGGATGACCGGGTCGAGTGCGACCGGCGCCGTGGTGAAGCGCCCCGAGTCGCGGGAGTGGATCGACTTCGCCAAGGGCGTCGCGATCAGCCTCGTCGTGCTCTACCACTCGTCGTTGTTCCTCGGATTCTTCGACCTCGCGGGGTACGTCCCGAAGCTCCGGACCGTGCTCCTCTACTTCCCCATGCCCGTGTTCTTCTTCATCGCGGGCCTCACGGCCGCCCGGATGCTGACGTGGACGTTCGCCGAACTGTGGCGCCGCCGAGTGCTCGCGCTGGTGTACCTCTACCTGCTGTGGTCGTTCATCCGGGTCGTCTTCTACCTCATCGTCCCGTTCTCACGGTCGGAGGCGACCTCGCCGACGGACCCGCTCAACGTGCTGGTGCTCCCCATCCTGCCGTCGAGCAGCTACTGGTTCATCTGGGCTCTCGCGATCTTCAGCATCCTCGCCTGGCTGATCCGCAAGGTGCCCCGATGGATCCAGCTCTCGGTGGCCGGGCTGCTGGCCGTCGCGGCGACGACCACCGGCCTGCTCGACACCGACAACATCGGCTGGGACCGGGTGCTCCAGAACTTCATCTTCTTCCTCGTGGCGATGTTCATCCCCCGCACGTTCTACCGCTTCGCCGCTCGCGTGAAGCTCTGGCAGGCGCTCGCGCTCGCGGTGGCCTACCTCGGCATCATCGCGGTGATCGTCGCCTTCGACGCCAACCGCATTCCGGGTGTCATCCTGATCGCCAGTTCGGTCGCGATCATCGCGGGCATCGCCGGCTCCCAGTACCTCGTCAAGGTCCGCGCACTGAAGATCTTCGTCACCATGGGGCAGCAGAGCTTCCAGATCTATCTCCTGCACCTCTTCGTGATCGCGGTCGTCGTCGCATTCGTCCCCCTGCTCGGCGAGACGAATGTCCCGCCCCTTCCGGCGACGGTCTTCCCGGTCGCCCTGACGGTGTTCTCCCTCTGGGCGTCGCTGTTCATCTTCCAGTCGCTGCGGCGCTTCTCCTGGCTGTGGGTGAGCCCGTTCAGCACCGGCAAGTCCCAGAAGAAGCGCCTCGCCGCCAGGAATGCGAGATCAGCCGAGGTCCAGCCCACCGCGGTCGAGTCCGCAGCTCCTGTCGCCCCGGCCGATGAGCCCGCTGACGCGGGGACTGCGGGCAGACCGGAGAAGGACTGACCGGCGAGCACCTCCCGGGCGACTCCCCGGGCGGCCCTTCTGCAGGCCCGAGTCGTCTCGGGCGCTGGTGAGTCCGCCTCAGACCGGGCCGGCCCGCGCTGCTCGGTCTCGGGCGAGCCGAGGGAGCAGTCGGACGAGGACGACCATGCCGACGAGTTCCACGAGAGTCTGCGTGACGACGACGACGGGCGCGAGCGACAGCGGTGCCGGGAGCGCGAGTGCGAGGGGCAGCACGACGAGCGAGTTGCGGGTCGCGCCGCTGTACACGAGGGCGCGCGTCGCGGGCACGTCGAGCCGGAAGACGCGTCCAGCACCCAGCCCCAGAGCGGTCATGACCACGAGGAATCCCGCGTAGAGCGGGACGAGGACGAGAAGCCGGCCGGCCGAGGCGCCCACGGCGCCGGCCTGGGAGGCGACGACGGTGAAGAGCGTGGCCGTCATGAGCGGCACCATGAGCCCGAGCATCGTGAACTCGACGATTCGGCCGGCTCTGTGTCGGCGCGCCAGGGCCTGCACCAGCCCGGCCGCAGACAACGGCACCACGATCAGCAGCAGGAACGCCCGCGCGAACGGACCGGCGTCGACCACCGCCACCCCCGCAGGACCGATGAAGAGCAGCAGATACACGGGGAGGAGGAGGATCTGCGCGAGCATCAGCAGCGGTGCGGCGGCGAGCAGCCGGTCGGACGCCCCTCCGGCGAGCCCGGCGAACACGATCACGTAGTCGATGCACGGCGTCAGGAGCACCAGGAGGACCCCGAACAGCAGCACCGGAGTGTCGGCGACGAATCGGGACAGCCCGTAGGCGACGAGCGGCACGACGACGAAGTTCAGCACCCCGACCGCGGCGAGGAAGCGGCCGTCGCGCAGAGACCGTCCGATCGCGGCGAACGGGACCCCGAGGAACGTGGCGAACAGCAGCAGCGCGAGCACCGGTTCGATCGCGACCTCGAGGTGGTGCGCGGCGGGCAGCAGCAGTCCGAGAGCGGCGCCGGCGGCGATCGCGGCGAGGTAGAGCGGGATCTGGCGGTGCTCGAGCCAGGCGACGAGCGCTCTCACGACAGCTGGCCGGCGAGAAGGAGGGGCACGGGTGCAACGGTAGAGGTCCGAACCGCTTGAGGGTCGCTGCTCTGCCGCTCGTCGCGGCGGAGGGGCTTCTCCCTCGACCCCGCCCCGGTGAACGGTCCGGGCCGAGACCTTGGACGATGCGGCCCAGCCGGGATCCGCTCCCGCACGGTCCTCCCCGTGAGACGCGCCCAGGACGAGACGCCGTCGACAGCTCTTTCCTGCGTCACTCGACGGTCCTCATAAGCTTTCGCAACTTCTGGTGCAGAGGTGTCGGAAAGATACGAACGCATCATGTCGCATCAGGCGCGAAAGGCTCGAAGAGCTCAGAGGTATTGAGGCCTCGGCCAGTTAATGCTTTAATCCACATCGAACCGGTTCGATGATCTATGCAGCACTGTGCGGACAGGTTCGACCAATCGCTCGATCAATGGAGATACAGCAGATGAACAGATCCATCGCTCTACGCGAGACGCCTCCCACGGATGCCGACCGGCGACAGCGCCGTCGGATCCGCGGGCGTCGTGTCCTCGCAGCAGTCGTCTCAGCCGCGGTCGTCGCAGCGGGGAGCGTCCTCGCCGTGGGCGCTCCCGCGGAAGCGGCACCCGGAGCCGCAGCCACGCTCGTCGTAGAAGCCGACCAGCCCTTCCGTCCCGTCACTCACATGGCCAGCGGGTCCCTGTACGGACTGGCGAGCGCCGGCGTCCCGTCCCTCGACAAGATCCTCCCCATCAAGCCGCACACCTTCGTGCAGAAGCCCGAGGGGGGCACCCAGCAGCCGACCGGTGACGCTCTGTCGGTCGCCGACACCGCGAAGGCGGCCGGTGCGGGCGTCGTCGTCCGCCTGGTGGACTACCTGCCCGGCTGGCCCTATCGATACGACAAGGCCTCCTGGCTCCCGGCCGTCGAGAAGATGGTCCAGGACACCCAGGCGTCCGGCAAGACGAATATCGTCGCCTATGCCATCTGGAACGAGCCCGATATCACCTGGCAGGCGTCGAACGGCTCCTTCTTCGATCTCTGGACCGAGACCTACCGTCTGATCCGCACCCTCGACCCCGAGATGCCGATCCAGGGCCCCGCCTACTCCGACAACATCACGAACATGCGCGCGTTCTACGAGCACGCGAAGGCGACCGACACCCTCCCGGACGTCCTCGAGTGGCACGAGCTGATCCGCTCCTCGAAGATCAAGGGCGACGTCGAGAAGGTCCGGGCCATCCTCGACGACCTCGACCTCCCCGAGCCGCCCATCGACATCACCGAGTACGCGGCACCCGCCGAGGTCGGCCTGTCCGGCCCGCTGGTCGGCTACATCGCGAAGCTCGAGCGCTACGGGATCACCCGCGCCGAGCTCCCGTTCTGGAACCAGTCGGGCGCCCTGGGCGACCTCCTCACCGGACGGAACGGCGACCCCAACGGCGCGTACTGGCTCTACACCTGGTACGCCCAGATGAGCGGCCAGATGGTGACCACCACGCCGCCGTCGAACGAGAGCCCGCTCGACGGCGCCGCCTCCGTCAGCGACGAGGGCGACGAAGTGCGCGTCATCGCCGGCGGCAACACCGGAGCCACGTCCATCAAGGTCAACGGGCTCGACGAGCTGTCGCTCGGCTCGAAGGTCGACGTCCAGGTGGACTTCACCGCCTCCTACGGCCGCACGGTGAAGACCGACGGCCCGGTCACCATCTCGAACACGACCTACGAGGTCGCCAGCGACGGATCGATCACGGTGCCCATCGTGATGAACCCGACCTACGGCTACCAGGTGATCGTCACCCCGGAGAAGAGCCCGACCAGCCTGGCGGGCGACTACACCGTGGGCAACGCGAACTCCGGTCTGCAGCTCGCCACGCAGGGCGGCGCGACCGCGAACGGGACGCCGGTCGTCCAGGCCGACTCCGCGACCTCGACCGGACAAGCGTGGAGGATCACGGCAGCGGGCCAGGGCCTCTACCGCGTCATCCACACGCCCAGCGGACGCGCCCTGACCATCGCCGGCGCCGCGACGTCCAACGGAGCAGCCGCGGTGATCGCCGACGCGAACGGCGGAGACGAGCAGCTCTGGCAGCTCATCCCCGACGGGAAGGGGAAGGTCCGCCTCGCGAACTACGCGACGGGCAAGACGCTCGGGGTCCTCAACCTGAGCAAGGACGCGGGCGCTGCGGTCATCCAGTGGTCCGACGGCGCACCGACCTCCAACTGCCAGGTCAGCGGAGCCCGCCAGCCGGGCAGGTTCGGCACGGCACTGGACTTCTGCAAGACGGCGTCGTACGGGTCGCTCCCCAGCGGAATCGTCAGCGGACTCACCGGCGACTGGTCGGTCTCGACCTGGATCAAGCCGGCGTCGCTGACGAACTACTCCCGCGTCTTCGACTTCGGCACGGGCCAGAACGTCAACATGTTCCTCACCCTCAACGCCGGGGGCGCCGGACCGCGGTTCGCCATCACGAACACCGGCGCCGGGGGCGAGCAGCGACTGACCTACGGCGGTCAGAACTTCCCGCTCAACCAGTGGTCGAACGTGGTCGTCACCGTCTCGGGCACGCAGGGCACGATGTACCTCAACGGCACGGTCGTCGCCACGAACCCGAACATGACGGTGAAGCCGTCGGCTCTCGGGAACACCAACCGGAACTACCTGGGCAAGTCGCAGTACGGGGACCCGGCCTACGACGGCGCGATCGACGACTTCGCCGTCTACGACCGGGCGCTGTCCGCGGCCGACGTGGCCGCTCTGGCCGGCGGCCGGGCGGCGGCGGGCACCGTCGCGCAGTACGCGTTCGACGAGGCGTCCGGAGCCGCGCTCCAGGACTCCTCGGGGAACAACCGGAACGGGACCATCGTGCTCGGAACCGACGGAGCCACCACCAGCACCGCGACCGACGCCCAGACCGCCGACCGGTTCTGGACGCTCACGCCGGTCGCCGTCGCCGACACGACCAAGCCGGCGGTCACGCTGGGGTCGCCCACCACGGCGGGCCCCTTCTCCGCACTGGCCGTCCAGGTCGACGCGACGGACGACCGCGGACTGAAGCGCATCGTGGCCAACATCTACAAGGACGGCAAGCTCGTCACGAGCACGCAGTCCCCGGTCGCCGGTGGAGCGAGGACCGGATCGCACTCGGCCACGGTGCAGCTGCCCGACGGGAACTACACCGTCAAGTACAACGCGGAGGATCTCGCGGGCAACATCGCGCCCACGAAGACCTTCGCGGTGACGCTGGACAGCACGGCGCCGACGGCCACGGTCAAGACCGAGCCCTCCTTCACCACCGGTGAGAAGGGCGTCTACGACCAGGTGAGCTTCAAGCTGTACGACGCGGGCAGGATCGACAGGGCGGTCATCAACGGTCGCGTGAAGGATCTCACCGACAACGCGTGGTCCGACGTGAACTTCATCAAGCCGGGCGTCTTCGGCGCGGTCAAGGGTGCCAACACCATGGTCGTCCACGACGTCGCCGGGAACACCACCACCGTCCAGTTCACCCTGAACTGACCCGGACCTCGAGGCGCCCCGTATCCGTACGGGGCGCCTCGAGCGTGTGCGGGGCATGCCACGGCAGGCTGGGCGCAGCTGGGGCGCCCCCCACCCGGACCGGCAGCGACCCCTGGATGCAGGAGCATGAGGTGCGACCGCCGCGTGCTCTCCTGCACCTGAGCGGAGAGCCGGCAGCAGTCCGACCGGTCCTCGCCGTCCGACAGCCTCCGAGGAGAACGACAGTGGCCACCATCGCAGACGTCGCCCGCGAAGCGGGCGTCTCCCGCAGCACCGCGTCCTACGCGTTCTCGGGCAACCGCCCGATCTCGGCCGAAGTGCGCCGACGAGTGCTCGCTGCGGCTCGTCGCCTGGAGTTCACGCCCAACGCGGGCGCGCGATCGCTGGCGACCTCGCAGACCCGGGTCATCGGCCTGCTGGCGCAGTTCCTCGAGGACGAGTTCGCCCCCGCGATGCTGCAGTACACCCTCGGCGTCTCGAACATGGCCCGCGAGCTCGGATACGACATCCTGCTGGTCACCGACGCCGACGGCACGAGCGCCCTGCGACGCATCAGCGACTCCCGCATGGTCGACGGGATCGTCCTGCTCAACGTCGCCGTGGACGATCCGCGGCTGGACATCCTGCGCAACGCCCGGCAGCCGGGCGCCCTCGTCGGCCTGCCGAGGGACTGCTCCGGCGTCGACGTCTTCGACCTCGACTTCGAGGAGACCGGTCGCGCGATGATCGAGCACTTCCACGCCCTCGGGCATCGGGAGCTCGTGCTCGTGTCCCCGCCCCAGCACGTCGTCGATCGCGGCGGCGCCTACGTCTGGCGCCTGCAGGACGCCGCTCTCGAGGCCGCCGACGCCCACGGCATCCGACTGCACACGTCGTTCGCGCCCTCCACCCAGCCGGACGTCGGCCGGGCGCTCGGAGATCTGCTCGACGCGCACCCGCGGGCGACGGGCCTGCTCGTCAACAACGAGGCGGCCGCAGCGGCACTTCCGAGCGTTCTGGGAGCGCGGAGCACGAGGAGCCCGGAGGACGTCTCGGTGCTCGGCCGGTTCTCGGAGGAGTTCGCGCGCACCTTCTCGCTCCCCTACTCCTTCGTGGAGAGCGCACCCGACCGGCTCGGGAGCATGGCGGTGCGTCAGCTCGTCCGCCGGATCGAAGGCGCGACCGACACCGAGGAGGCGTACGTCGTGCGCCTCCTCGGCCCTGAGATCGTCGAACGCGGCAGTACGGCGCCTCCGCGTCCGACTCCCGCGGCCTGAGCGGACGACCTCGCCCGGGAGGGCCCTCCATCCACCCGGGACCACGACCACGAGGGCACGACGGTCGCCTTCGCCGCCGCTGCTGCCGTGACGACAGCCGCCGGAATCACCCGCCGCCAGAAGTCGCCGAATGATCGGCTGTCGGCACGGTCGTCCGGTTCGTAGTGTCGGACGTATGGATCCGCGACCGCTTCCCGCCGTCGGCGCCCCGGCCACCCGTGCGCTCGAGGACGCGGGCGTGCACGATGTGGACGACGTGAGGCGGGTGGGCCTCGACCGTCTCGCAACCCTCCACGGAGTCGGGCCGAAGGCGCTCCGGCTCCTCCAGCAGGCCCTCGACGCGGACGATCCCGCTCCGTAGCGATCCCTTCCCTGCACGGTCACCTCGACCCAGAATGGTCGGAGGCTCGGCGTGCCGGTTCCCGGGGGCGATCCGACCGCGGAGGCGGCCGCCGGGGGAACGGTGGTCGGATGAACCAGGAGGCGCGATGAAGATCATGCTCGTGATGCGGTCGGACGGCAGCTACGCCGGGGGCGATGCGCCCGAGGACTACGCGGCCTGGGCGGACTACGACGCGTCGCTGAAGGCGGACGGCGTCCTCGTCGACTCCGGACGCTTCGCCGACGCCTCCGGGGACGTCTCCGTCGAGACGGATCTGACCGCGGCGCGAAGAGAAGGCGGCACTCCGGCCCCGTCCCGAGCGGAGGAGCGGTCAGCCCTCGTCGGCTACTACCTGCTCGACTGCCCGACCCGGGACGACGCCGTGCGGTACGCCCGACGCGCCCCCCTCTACGGCTCGGTCGAGGTGCACGAGCAGGCGCAGTACTGAGCCGCGGTCGCCGGTCGGGCGGCTGTCCCCGTCACCGCCGAGCGGGACCGACCGCTTCACCCGAGGGATGCGAATCGGGCGTCCGGGATCGGGGCGGCGGGAGGGAAGTGGTGTACCGTCATCGCCTGACCGATTCTCATCGGAGTGGTCGACCCGTCTCACCGGCGGTGTCGATCCGGGGCTGAAAACCTCCGGCGTCCTCGAAGCCCGGAGGTCCTCCCATGTCAGTGTCCTCACGAAGCACCACCGTCGACGGTGACGCGTCCCCCTTCGTCGTCGTGGTCAGCGCAGAAGCGCAGCCGAGCGGCGCGGCGTCGGAACGGTCCGATCCGGCCACCTCGCCGGCAGCGCTCGCACGTCCGAGGACGGGGTACGGCGGAGCGATCCGGCTGGCGCAGGGCCGCGTGCTCGGCCCGCCCTCCTCCCCCGGCACCGATCTCCTCTTAGGTCGGCTCTTCTGGCGCAGCCGCCACGACGCCGAGGATTTCGCGGCGGAACTGAGCCGCACTGAATCGTCGTGGCGCGTGGACGAGGGGATCTACCGGTTCACCACCTCGGCGACGGCGAGCCCGGACGACGCGACTCCCGTCGATCCGGTGCGCGCTGCCCCGACGGCGGCCCACGAGATCATCCGACTGGCGCCCGTCGCGGGCAAGCAGGCATGGATGGCCGAGTACAACGAGAGCGAGACGCGCGGTCACATCAGAACGCTCGAGGGCTTCGTCTCGACGAGCTTCTTCCGCGACCTCCGGAGCGATCGGATCATCGAGTACGTGCAGTGGCGCTCGGCCGACGACCTGACAGCGGCGTTCGGGGACGAGCGCTTCGCCGAGCACTTGAGCGTGAACAGCCATTACTCCGACGGCGAGGCCTTCCTCTTCGGAGAACGGTCGACCGATGCGGCACCCGCCGATGAACCGCCCGACGGCTCGTCCACCCCCTCCGGGACCGACGGTCCTGCCGCCGCTCAGCGCCCCGAGGCCCGACCGTGACTCGACTCGAGACCGTTCACGAGATCCTCGGGCCCTGGTCGTTGGCCACCACCCAGCGGTTCTGGAAGGGCTTCACCCCGAACCGGCTCGCGTCGCAGCCGCAGGCCGCGGGCATCCGCTCCGCCCTCCTCTGCGATGCCGACTGGCAGCGAGTGGACGTCGCGGTCACCCAGGACGGGCCGTCCGCCCGCATCGTGGCCGAGGGCCCGGGCGACCTGGACGCCGCGACCGAGCAGGTTCGTCGGCTGCTGTCCATCGACATCGACGGGCGCAGCTGGCCCGACGTCGCGGCGCGCGACGAGGTCATCGCGGACGCGCAGGCTCGGCTCCCCGGGTTCCGGCCGTGCGGCTTCTTCTCGCCCTACGAGGCGGCGGTCTGGACGGTCCTGTCGCGTCGGCTGCAGATCCGGCAGGCGGCGGCGGTCAGGACGCGTCTCGCGCAGCAGCTCGGTGATGACGGAGCCTTCCCGTCCCCGGCCGTCCTGCGTGCGGCGTCCCTCGACCTGCCCGACCGCAAGGCGGAGTACCTGCAGGCGATCGCCGAGGCCGCCCTCGACGGACAGCTCTCCGGCTCCCACCTGCGCTCGCTCCAGCCGGCCGAGGCCTTCGTCCAGGTGCAGAGCATCCTGGGGATGGGGCCGTTCTCGGCCGAGCTCGTCGTGATCCGCGGCGCGAACTTCCCCGACGTCCTGCCGCGCAACGAGGGCAGGCTGAGCGACGAAGTCGCGAAGCGCTACGGCGACGACCGGTCGATCGACGAGATCTCCGAGACGTGGACGCCGTTCCGCTCCTGGGCGGCGGTGCACCTGCGCGCGCTCGCGGAGTAGACGGGCGACTCCCAGGGGCGGCCCACCGTCAGGACGGCTCCTCCCGCAGGCGCCCCGCGGCGGCCGCTGCCGCGGAGATCTCTCCGCAGTGAGTCCGGCGACGGACGCCACCCCGAAGGCCCGGGCGGATGATGGTCGGGTGAACCGCACCGATCGTCTGTACGGGCTCGTCGAGGAGCTGCGGGCGGTCTCGCCCCGGCCGCGGAGCGCGCGCCGTCTCGCCGAGCGGTTCGAGGTGTCGGTGCGGACCATCGAGCGGGACCTGTCCGCGCTGCAGCAGGCGGGTCTGCCGATCTGGGCGGAGCCCGGCCGCACGGGCGGCTACGTCATCGACGCGTCCGCGACCCTCGGGCCGGCCGGATTCACGGTGGAGGAGGCCGTCGTCGTGCTGATCGGCCTCAGCGCGCTGCAGCGCAGTCCGTTCCGGCAGGCAGCCAGGACCGCTGCCCGGAAGACGCTCGCGGTCCTGCCGGACGACGTGGCCGCCCGCGCCGGCGCGGTCGCCTCCCGGGTGCACTTCCTCGAGAGCGAGGAGGAGGCGGTCGTCCCGGCGGAGTTCGCGACGGCCCTCCGAGCGGATCGTGTCGTCCGGCTGCGCTACCGCGACAGCAGCGGCGCGGAGTCGGTCCGCGACGTCGAACCGCTCGGCTCGATCGGGAAGGAGGAGCACTGGTACCTGATCGCGTGGTGCCGGCTGCGGGAAGGGGTCAGGGCGTTCCGCGGCGACCGGATGCTGTCGGTCGAGGTGACCGACGAGCGGCCTCCGCAGCGCACCCTGCGAGCCGAGGACCTCGCGCTCCAGTACGGACGGCTGCGGTCCGTCGTCGACGACTGACCCGCTCCGGGGACGGCCGCCGCGGACCTCGCGGAGTCGTGGACGATCTTCGGAAACACCGACAGGACGGTGTCGCGACGACCGGCGAGCCTGGTGCCATCGCCTCATCCCGGCCCTGAAGGAGCCCCATGTCGTTCACCTCCCTCCGCATCGTCACCGACGACCTCGACGGCCTCGTCGCCTTCTACGAGCAGGTCGTCGGCCGACCGGCCGAGCGCCCGGCGCCGGTCTTCGCGCAGTTCACGGGAGCGGGTGCGACCCTCGCGATCGCCCGCACCTCGACGGTCGCGATGCTCGACGGCGCCGTCGTCCCCGCGTCGAACCGCTCCGTCCTGCTCGAGTTCGAGGTGGCCGACGTCGACCGCGCCTTCGCCGAGCTCGCACCCCGGAGCGAGGACGTGGTGCTCCCGCCGAGCCCCATGCCGTGGGGCAACCGCTCCGCCCTCGTCCGCGACCCGGACGGGAACGTCGTCAACCTGTTCAGCAGGCCCGCCGGCTGATCGGGCGCACTCCGTCGGTCCGAGCACGCTCACGCCTGGCCGGTGGGACCCGACGGGGATCGCGGAGACCACCGGGGATCCTCTCTCGCGACGCGATCCTCCCGAGCGGGCGTGGCGTCGGGCCGAGCGCGACCGGTCTGCGGTTCGCAGGCGGGATCACGGCGACTCCGTCCAGCGTGACGTCCCGACCGCACTCCGACCGGCGAGACGGCCACCCGCCGCCGGTGTCCTCGGCGGTACCCTCGCGGCATGACCTTCGTGAACGTCGGCACCCTCGGGGCCGTCCCCGGCAGACGCGACGAGCTCGTCGCCGTCCTCACCGAGCACAACGACGACCTCGTCGACGCCGGCTGCCTGCTCTACGAGGTCGGGGTCGACGACGAGCAGCCCGACACCGTCTTCGTCGTCGAGCTGTGGGAGAGCGCCGAGGCGCATCGGGCCTCCCTCGCCCTCCCCCGGGTCCAGGCCGCGATCGCGACGGCGCGCCCGCTGCTCAGCGGCGCCTTCGGCGGCTACCGCTTCGACGCAGCAGGCTCTCCCCTCCGGAGCTGACTCGCGCCGAAGGCCTGCCGGCCGTCGGCACAGGCCGACCTGGAGTGAGCGGGCCGTCCGTCAACGGAAGACCTCTTCCTCCGTCAGCGCCGGCAGCGGCAAGACGTCGCTCTGGCTGCATCCGGCCATCGCGCTGCGGTTCACGTACCACGGCGGGCGACCACCCGTGATCAGCGCGGAGTGGGTGCGACTGCTCCTCGGGAACTCCTACGCCCCGCCAGGGCTGCTCGTCCTGCCCGAGCCCGACTCCTCGCGTCCCGAGGGTCGCTCGTCGGCCTGACCGCCGAGCGATCGGCCTGAAGGCGCTCATCTGCAGTCGCTCAGAGGACGGCCGACGCCACGGATGCCGTCTCGGCGACGTCGACGACGACGGGCGCGACCGCCTCGGCTCGCACGGGCGGAGCCGTGCGAGCGGCTTCGCCCCTGGACGGCACGAAGCAGATCGGGACCGGCGCGACCGGGCGTCACCGGGTGCCGCGGTCGCGTCTGTCGACCGCCCCAGGAGCTGTCAAGTCTCTCCCCCGTCGGCCTCGGCGCTGCGCACGCTGGGGGCATGAAGCAGCTCCTCTTCGCGAACAAGACGATCCTCGTGGGAGACGACGCGGCGGACGCTCTGGTCGAGTACGGCGTCGCCCTCGCCGCCAGCAGCACGGCGGACCGCGTGGAGTACACCGGCATCGGCGCCGACGGCGGCACCGTGCAGGCGGTGTTCCTGCTCAACGCCGGCGCCGCCCTGGTCGCCGAGACCACTCCCTCCGATCTCCCCGAGCCGGACAACACGGCCGAGGTCGCCCGCATCCGCGAACGCACCAGGGCGCTCACGGGAGTGTTCCCCGTGCAGCCGAGCGAGGACGACATCACCTTCGACGTCGAGCTCGAGCACGGCTTCGGACACTGACCGGCCCGCCCATGCCCTCCCTCCACGCCCCCTGGCCGACGCTCTGACCGGGGACACGGACGACGCCGAGGTCCGTCGCTGGGCGGCATCCCGCGCCCCGCTCACGCCGGGGACGATCGCCGTGCTGCAGGCCGTCGGCTTCATCAGCGCAGCGCAGCGGGTCCCCGCCGACACGGCCCTCGCTCTCCTGCTGACGGCGGCGGAGGACGACCGGCGCGATCCGCCCGACGTGGCTCGCGATGTCCTCGCGCGCCGCCATCCCCTGGCCGATCCCGGTGACGATCGCGGCGCGTCGGGGACCCCGTGATCACCGCCCTTCGGGAGCCGTGGTCGGTCCGCCGCCGGGGGCGCTGTCTCCCGAGTCCGCGACGTGAAGTGCACCGCGCGCCGCCCGCCCCGCCCGCTGGATGCGCGCTCGCACCAGCCGCTGCAGCAGCGCGGGGTAGAGCTGGACGGCGATCGTCGACCCGAGCAGCCAGGCCGCGCCGCCCGTCGCACCCGTGACCGTCGCGGCGAGGGCGAGCGCGACTCCGACGGCCGTGCACGCGAGGTGCACCGCCTCGGAGCGGCGGGTGTGCTGATCGAGAGCGGTCAGTCCCGCGCGCGTGCCGTCGAAGCCGCGCTCGCGGGTGACGAGGCGGTTCCACCCGACGACGTCGAGCAGCCGGCCGAAGACGCCGACCCCGAGCGCTCGCAGCAGCGCCGGCTCGCGGCGACCCACGTCGAACCAGGACTGCTCGAGCGGACGCGTGCGCGCACCGAAAGTCAGGGCCGCCCAGCTGGTGAGGACCACCTGCGCGACCGCGGCGAAGACCGGATGCGAGGGTCCGATCGCGGTCCAGCCGGCCGCGAGGAGGGCGGCCGCGAGGACGGTGGGAACGAGGGTCCGGATCATCTCCGCTCCCTCCTGCTCGTGCTGCGGTGCTCGAGGCCAGTCCAGCAGATCCGCGGCATCCGTGCGCCGCATCCTCCTCCGGTCGCCCCGCACCGGGCATCCACCGCCGTCTCGGCAGCGCTTCCTTGACACCGCCGCCGGCCGGTCATCATCATGCAGTCACGACCGGCGGCGGCGCGCCACCGGCGTCCCGACAGGAACGGTGCACCGATGCCCACCATGCTCTTCGTCAACCTGGCCGTCGCCGATCTCGCCCGGGCGAGGGCCTTCTACGAGTCGCTCGGCTACTCGATCAACGAGGGCTTCAGCGACGAGAACGCCGTCAGCGTGGTGATCAGCGACACGATCACGGCGATGCTGCTCACGCGGGAGTTCTTCGCCGAGTTCACCAGCAAGCCGATCATCGACGCCACCACCTCGACCGAGGTGCAGCTCGCCCTCAGCGCCGACAGCAGGGAGGAGGTCGACACCCTCCACGGCAGGGCCCTCGCCGCGGGCGCGACCCCGGCCGGCGAGCAGGACCACGGGTTCATGTACTCCAAGAGCTTCGACGACCTCGACGGCCACCACTGGGACTTCGTCTGGATGGACCCGGCGGCGGCGGAAGGCGGCGCACCGGAGCTGTCCGTCGAGGAGATCCGGGCGAACACGACGCACAGCTGAGGCGCGACGCCGCGGAGGCGATACCGACCGTTCCGATGGTCCTCCGTGGACCTCGCGCCCGCTCATTCGCTGCCGGGCGTAGCGAGCTCGCCGGTGACGTACTGGGCGCGGCCGAAGCCGAAGGATCAGTCCGTGCTGCCGCTGCTGGCGATCCTGCTCCCGCCGCCGGAGCTGAGGGTTCCCGTGACGTTCGCCGTGGTGCTGATCGCCCTCGCCGCGACCGGGTTCCTCAGCGCCCGGGTCGGCGGCAGTCCGGCGCTGAGGCCGATGAAACGCATCGTCGCCGGCGGCGCTCTCGCTCTCGCGGCGACGTTCCTGATCGGTTCGCTGCTCGGCACCTCCGGCGCGCATTGATGCCCCGGATCCTCGTCGTCGAGGACGACTCGCAGATGGGCGCCCTCGTCGAGCGAGGACTGCAGGAGGACGGCTGCGACTTCGTGAGGGCGTTCCCGTCGAGGACACACCGCTGTACCGCCGCACTTCGAAAGCCACCGACACCGTTCTTGGGCACGGTGCACCGAGAAACGCCGCCCGAGCTTCAGGCCAGACTGGACTCCACCGACGTTGCTCTCGCCGAGAATCTTTCTCTTCCGAACGTGTCGTCCGAGCGAACGCCGTCATCGGGTCGACCGTCGGCGAGGACAAGGCACTGGTGAGTGCCCGACTCGAGGAGGAGGGTCTTCCCGATCTGACAGCGCTCGGTCAGATCACCCCCGCCACTCGGTCAGCTGGCGGAAGCTTCACCGGGACCGCAGGAAGACCATCGCCAGCCTGGCCGGGCTCGGAGACCGCCGACCGGAGTCCTCGTCCGCGACCCGTGCTTCGGGCGGGCGCTCTCTCGCCCTGATTCGACCGGTCGACAGGGCCGACCTTCGAGCCCTTCCGCCCCGCCTCCACCCCTCCACCGCTCCGGCGAGGCGGCCGCTTCCGCTCGTGAGGGGGCGGCGGACGCCGCCTCGGGTCGCCGAAGCCTCTCGGCGCTCCCTCCAGCAGGATGACCGCCGCGCTCACGCGTTGCGGACGCCCCTGTCGGCGACGACGACCTCGACGATCGACCACAGCATCACGACGAGCCCGACCGCCAGGGCGATGAACCAGCCAGGTCCGAGCTCGAGCGTCGCCGCTGGGATCGGAGCGGCGAGGTCGACCGCCCGGAGGTCGACCGTGCGCCCCACGATGCCGACCGCACTCAGGTCTATTCCCTCCGGGAGCTCCACCACGCCGGCGCTCCCCGTCAGGCCGAACGATCCGAGCAGGTCGCCGAGGTCGTACGAGATCGCCCCGATGTCGCCGAGAAGCTCGGTGACAGGCGCGGCGAGGGCGAGGACCGAGCCCGACGCGAAGGTCCAGCAACCGCCCACCAGAGCGGCCGCGACCGCCGCCGCCCGCGACGGCCGCCACCACGCCCGGACGAGGACGACCACGAGCACTGCCGCAGTAGCGATCACGGCGACGTCGAGCCCGGTCCCCCAGGCGGACACGCTGAGAGGCGGCACGATCCGGGAGTCGAAGGTGAACCACCCCACGAGCAGCAGAGATCCGGTGCCGGACACCGCGAGGACCAGTACTGCCAGCAGCACGAGCCTGAGGACAGTGAGGGGGCGGTGCGTCGCGCGCACGGCCGCGGTCCGCGAGGCCAGTCGCGCGCGCGCAGTGGCGATCGACGCAGACGCGGTCTGCGCAGGGGCAGCACCGGCCACGGCGTCGTGGCTCGGGACCCCGAACGGCGACGCCGACGCGCCCGAAGCACCCGTCCAGGGAGACGGCGTGCTCGGCGGCGGCGCGGTGCCGAACGGTGATGCACCGCGACCAGTGGCAGCGACTCCGGAGACATCGGGGCCGGAGGCGCCGAACGGATCGAACGTGTCGTTCATCCCGAACGGGGCGGAGATTGCCGGTTCGGCCGTGACCGGCGCGGGGGGCGTCGCCTGCGTGCCCGTCCGCAGGGGTCGCCGGGTCCGTCGGACCGCGACGACGACCATGAGCACGAGAGGTCCGACCAGCGGGACCAGCACGCTGATCGTGACCGCTGCCCATCGCGGAACGCCCGCGGGGAAGGCGAGTGCGAGGCCCGTGACGACCGCAACGATCACATAGCACCCGATCAGCAGCGCGGTGCTCTGCGCGAGGAAGTTCAGCCAGACGCCGATATCCATCGTGTCTCCTTGTCTTGGTCGAAGGCCGAAGCACGCCGCCTGTGCCGCTCGGCGAGATCCCGCAGCCGACGGACGATCTCCGTGGATGCGTGCGGGCCGGAGGAGAGCGTCGCGACGACGCCCGGCGGGCGCAGGACATCGGCGTGTGCCGGGACGACCGCGTGGTCAGCGGCACCCAGCATGAGTCGATCGAGCTCCGCATCCCCGGCAGCGAGGATCAGGTCCGCTCCGAGCCGGCGGGCGACCTCGGACATCGCCGTCGACTTCTCGACCGCGTGGGGTACCAGATAGACCTTTCTCCCCTGCCTGCTGCACCGCCACTCGATGTCCTCGGCGAAAGCGAGGAGCCGCCCGCGGGCGGCCTCCGCCTGGTCCGCCGCGGCGAGGACCGCATAGACGAAGACGCCGTCGACGATGCGGACGGTCGCGGTGGGCACGAGTGCGGCCGTGCGCTCCCTGACCAGGGAGACGCTCGTCCCGCCGGCCGCGACGGCGTCCAGGACCCGGCGCGACCAGGCCTCGACCGGCGAGCCGTCCTCGAGGAGGACCCCTCCGTTGGCGGCGATCCGGAAGCGGGTCGGCACCGAGTCGAACAGTGTCACCCTCGCAAGCTGCGCCACCGAGCGCGTCGTCGTCGGCACCACTGCCGCCAGGGAGGCGAGATCGATCAGATCGCGGGCGAGGGTCGGCGGTGCGTAAGCGGAGGCCCGGCCGTCGATCCGCTCGACGACCGCGAGCGCGTCGATGACGCCTTCCGCGGCGGTCGCCGAGTGGATGAGGGTGCGGTCGAGGTCGAGGAATGCGGCGATCACGGCGACTCCGCCCGCGCGATGATGCCGACGGCGGCGAACGGCATGGCCTCGTCGACGACGACCTCGACACCGCGGTCGGCGGCGAGGACCAGGAGGTGCTCGACGGAGTCGGCGGCGTCGGACCGCACGACCACCTGTCGGGGGACCCTGCGCAGGAGCACGCGCGTCGTCTCGCCGATGCCCGGCTTCAGCAGGTTGCGGTCCCGGACGCCGTGGCGCCGGAGCAGCCGCTCGATCTCGGCGTCGGCGCTTCCCAGCGCCGTCGGCTCCGACGTCGCGGGCGAGGGCGGGACAGCGGGGAAACGCGCCTGCACCACCTCCAGGAACTGCTCGGAGCGGTCGACCGCGGCGAGGTGCCGGTAGAACTTCGCGCCGTGGAACATGCCCGGACGGATGAGCTCGTCGTTCAGGACCGTGCGCGAGACAAGTCCCGACACCGTGGAGTTCAAGCAGGCCGAGGGCACGAGCATGTCGTCGCGGGTCGCCCGGATGTCCGCGACGCCGAGCGGGTCGCTCAGCACCGCGAGCGAGGGTGCGACCCGGCCGCCGGGCGGGAACCGGTGCGACGCCAGGGCGGCCCGCAGCGTCGAGGCGATCACGCCCTTCCCGGTCCAGCCGTCGATGAAGACGATCGACTCGGGAGCAGCCGTAGCGATCACGTGATCGAACGCGACCGCATCGATCCCCCGGTCGCGGATGACCGAGATCGCGAAGTGCGGCACCTCATTGCCCCTCGCCAGGAACCAGCGGCGCAGCAGCACGCCGATCGGTACCCCGGCCCGCGCGAGCGACACAAGGACGGGGTGCGGGCCGTGCCGCCGCTCGATCTCGACGCCGAGCGCGGCGACCCCCTCGGCCACGGCGCCCGCCCCTCGGGTGAGCGCGTGCTCGTAGGCCTCGAGGTAGCGGGCAGTGGGCTCGTACTCGATCGGCAGCGACTCGGAGTAGTGCCGCCGGCCTGTCTGAATGAGGTCCTCTCGCTCCTCCCGCGGCCGTTCGAGAGCGCGATCGGAGAGGTCGGTCAGCAGCCACACGACGTCGTCTGCCCGGTAGGACGAGAAGTCCGGACCGGTAAGGGGCGGCGGCCCGGCTGTCGCCTCGTCGGCGGGGGCCATCAGCACGTCGATCACGCGGGACGACCGGGCGAGGCTCGCGGGGAGGGCGTCCGGGGCGTCGCCGTCGGGCGAGACGGACTCGTCGTGGCAGACGACGACGACGCGGAGTCCTCTCGGGTCTCGGGCGAGGTTGTAGGCGAACCGCAGCGCGGCGCTCTCGCCGGCCACGTCCATCCGCACGGCGATGCCCGAGCGCAGTCCGTACGCGGGGTGATTGAGGACGAGGCCCGGCGAGCGGGTCGTCGAGCTCGTGAGGACGCGGGCGGCGGTCCTGCCCTCGAGGTGCTCCGCGAGGAGCTGCGGTGCACGGAGGAACTCCTCGGTGCCGAGGACGAGGATCTCGTCCTCCGCGCCGAGCTCGGCGAGTCCCTCGCTCTGCAGGACGCGGTCGCCCAGCTCAGCAACCGCCTCGCGCAGACGCCGACGGTCCTCACGCCCGGATCCCCGGGCGGAGCGCGTGGGCAGCACCTCCGCGCGGATCCTCCTGATCGCCGCTGCCGGCGAGGCGAGGACAACGGGGGCGGCCGCGCCGCTGCCGACGAGCCCCTCGAGCGCCGAGGGGACGAAGTCCTCCGGCACCTCGTGGATCGCGACCAGCCTCACAGGGGCGGCGAGCAAGGCTGCCTCTTCATCCCAGGCAGCCCGGCGCTCGGCGGACCGCGAGTCGTGCAGCGCGGCCACGACCACGAGCGGCGCAGGGTGCTCCTCGAGGAGCAGCCGCGCGAGCGCGAGGACGGTGCGGCCCGAGGTGACCTCGTCGTCGACGAGGATGAGTGCGCCGATCTGCCCCGGTGGCAGAGCCCCCGCCAGGAGGTGGTGACCGGGCGCGTGCGAGTGCACCTCCTCGAAGGCACCGTCGGCGACGTCGCCGGGGAGGAGATACCTCGTCGAGTGGGCGTCCCAACGGGCGCCGAGAGCATCGGCGACCGCTGCGGAGAGGCCGGTCGCCGTCTCGGCGAAGCCGAGCACGACCGCCTCCGATGGCTCGAGGCCGGCCGCTCGGACCGCGTCCTCGACCAGCTCGGTGAGCCGTTGCGCCGCACCGCGGACCACTGACGGCGCGACGGGAACGTGCTTGCCCAGCAGCGAGCTCACGAGGAGCTGCCTGCGGAGGGGGTTGTCGCGCAACGCAACGGCCAGCGGCACCGAGGAGGTGCCCGCTGCGGTCACCGGCTGATCCGATCGAGCTGCATCATCAGGTCGACAAAGCCTAGATCCGGCCTCAGCACGCCGAAGGCTGCGGCCCTCAGCAGCACCCGGTCGGCCCAGGCGGTGTGCGGCCGCACCTCGTTCATCTTGTTTTCCGCCGCGCTGCGGAGCACGCCTCCGCGATCTCTCGCAGCCGAGACGGCGACGGCGTCGCAGAACTCCTCGTGCCTCACGGCGCTCAGCGCGTGGACCACGGAGACGTGCGACGGGTGGATCACCGTCTTGCCCGAGAGGCCGTTGATCTTGTCGAGCTCGATCTCATTGATGAGGCCGTCGAGGCACTTGTCGAGCAGCGCGCGCCGGTACTGGGGGGCGTCGCGCTCGAGGAACGGCGACTCCCGCAGCCGCGGCTTCTGCAGACGGCTGCGCTTGCTGAAGTGCTCCCACACAGCGCCCGACACCGGGTAAGCCCACGGCCGCTCCCTGGCGAACACGTTGACGATGTCGCCGATGGCGTCGGCGACGACTCGGACGTCGTAGATCGTCGACTCGCCGTCTCGGCGCAACCCGAAGGCCGACGCGAGATCGGTCGCTCCGATGCGCACGCAGAGGACCGACTCCCGGTGCTCGTCCAGCAGTCGCCGGATCGCCAGCAGCTGAGCGGATCGCGTCTCGCGGTGAGCGACCGATACGGCCTCGATCACCGGCATCACGAAGAAGCGCTTCTCGGCGGCCTCCTCGGCTCCGGCGACGGCGGCGAACGCGGCCTCGCCGCTCTCACCCGCCTCGAACTTCGGCAGCACGAAACCCGTCAAGTCGGCGCATCCGGCGCGGCCGAGCGCCTGTGCGATACGGAGCATCCCGTCGGCGTCGGCGACACGCACGAACACCGCGGGAAGGGCACGCTCGGACCCCGGCTCGTCGGCTGCCTCGGCCGAGAGGCGGGCGAGCGCGGCGATGACCGCCGCCTCCGCCTCCGGTCGGCACTCGGGTCGGACGGCGTCCTCGAGGTCCATGACCAGACACTGCGCACCGTTGCGGCGCCGTGACAGGACGTCGTCGACCAGGCAGGGGCGGTCACCGGGCAGGTAGAGCGTCGCCCCGAGGGCCTGGCCGAGCTCTCCCGTGACGGAGTCGAGCGGGATCGGGCCGGGCCGGACTTCGAACAGCTGGTCGAGCTGGTCGGAGGAGAGCGAATCGAAGTGCTGCAGGTACATGGGTTCAGACCGCCTCTCGCACCTCTGCGGAGTGGGCCTCCGTGGCTGCGACACGACGGTTGACCACGATGCTGCTCAGCCATCCTGCACTGATGAAGACGACGCCGATGAGGCCCGTGACGAGTTCGGGGATCTCGATCGAGACCGTCAGCAGCATGATGACGGCGAGCGCGCCCACCGCCCAGAGTGCGCCGTGCTCGAGAAAGACGAATTCGCGCAGAGTCCCCCGGTGCACGAAATGGATCGTGAGCGAGCGGATGTACATCGCGCCGACGCCGAGTCCGATCGCGATCAGGATCGGGTCGGAGGTGATCGCGAAGGCCCCGATCACGCCGTCGAACGAGAAGCTCGCGTCGAGTACCTCGAGATAGAGGAACAGGAAGAAGGCCGCCTTTCCGGCCACCTTCGCCGTCGCGCTCGTCGTCCCCGGCTCCGGCATGTCGTCGACCTGCTCCTCGAAGACCTTGCCGAGGGCGTTCACGAGCAGGAAGGCGCCTGTTCCGATCGCTCCGGACACGAGGACCACAGCGGGATCGGGCGCGAGGAACTCCGCCACCGACACCAGGACGGCGAGCGCGACGACGACGTGGATGTTCTGGACCCTGCCGAGCTTCTGGAGGGGTCCTTCGACCCATCGGATCCAGAGGCGCTCGCGCGGGTCGAAGACAAAGTTCAGGAAAAGCATGAGCAGGAACATGCCGCCGAACGCGGCGATCGCCGGGTGGGCCTCGTGCAGGATGTAGCCGTAGCTGCCCGGCTCCTCCGGGTCGCCCTGCTCCATCGCCAGAGAGACCGCCTGCACGGGGCCGAGCCCCGCCGTCGCCGCGACGACCACGAAGGGGAAGACCAGGCGCATGCCGAAGACGGCGATGAGCACTCCGATGGTGAGGAAGATCCGCTGCCAGAAGGCAGTCATCCGGTCGAGGATCCCGGCGTTCACGACAGCGTTGTCGAACGACAGCGACACCTCGAGAACACAGAGGATGAGGACGAGGACCATGCCCTCCACTCCGCCGTAGAGGAACCCGAGCGCGATTCCCCCGAGGGTGACGGCGTAGGACCATCCGAAGGTCTTGAGCATGTTCTTCCCATCTCGTCGTACTGAGGCGGATCGCAGATCGACGGCCGCCGAGTGTCCGCGGCCACCGGAGAGCCGGTGACCGCGGAAAGGAACGTCAGACGTTGACGCCGAACCGGCGCAGCGTGCCCTCGAAACCTCCGTCGTAGGTGTCGCCGAGCGCACGGAACTTCCACTCGGCACCGTCCCGGTAGACCTCGCCGAAGACGAGGGTGCTGGTCGACCCGGCGCCCTCGCCCAGGTCGAAGCGCGCGAGCTCGGTGCCGCCGTCGTTGTTCACGACCCGGATGAAGGAGCTGGCGATCGACGAGAAGGTCTGACCCTTCTTCTCGGCGTCGTAGATGCTCACGAGGAAGGTCACCGACTCGACTCCGGCGGGGACGCCGAGGAGGTCGATGACGATCTGCTCGTCGTCGCCCTCGCCCTCGCCGGTGAGGTTGTCGCCCAGGTGGCTCACTGCTCCGCTCGAGTGCACCAGGTTCCCGTAGAAGACGAAGTCCGAGTCCTGCACGACGCGACCGGAGGCGTCCAGGAGGAGCGCCGATGCGTCGAGGTCGGTGGTGCCGCCGAAGCCCTGCGGCGCCGGGTCCCACCCGAGGCCGACGGTGATCGCGGTGAGTCCGCGAGGTCCTGCTTCCTTGGTGAGCGAGATGGTCCCGCCCTTGCTGAGGCTGATGGCCATGAGTGTGGTTCTCCTTCGTTGAGTCGTGCAGTGGTGGAGCGGTGGTGGAGGTGAGGTCAGAGGATCCGGGCGACGGCCGGCAGCAGATCGCGGATCGTGCGACCCTGGGCACGCTCGCCGATCGCCTGCATCGTCCAGCCAGCGCCGTCGCGGACGAGCTTCGCCATGATCTGGGCGGTGTGGCTGCCGGAGCCGGAGAGTGCGTAGCGGGCGATCTCGACTCCGTTCGAGGCGTCGACGATCCGGCAGAAGGCGTTGTCGATCTGGCTGAAGTTCTCGCCCGAGTAGCTGTTGACGACGAAGACGAGCGTCTGGGCCGCTGGATTCACAGCGAGGAGGTCGACGACGATGCTCTCGTCGTCGCCGTCCCCGGCCCCCGTGCGGTTGTCGCCCGTGTGGCGGATCGCGCCGTCCGCGCTGACGAGCTGCTGGAACCAGACCTGGTCGATCAACCGCCCGGAGGCGTCGTAGATCAGGCAGGAGGCGTCGAGGTCGATCTCCTGCTCCTTCTCGCGGCCGAAGAAGCCGCGGACGGTCTTGGCGTCCCAGCCGAGACCCATGTGGGCCCGAGTCAGCGTTCCGCCCTCCCGTTTGAGGAGGGAGACGCGCTGTCCCTTGCTGAGGCTGATGGTCATGGTGTTCTCCTTGTCGAGATGGTCGGGTGCGGCGGAGGTCGGCGGCTCAGGCGAGCACGCCGGTGCGGGCGAGGGTCCACTTGAGCGGGTCGAGGCAGCGGAAAGGCGCGATGCCCCTCGCGTTCAGTTGCTGCCCGTCCGGCGACTCGCCGAGAGCGGAGACGGCGAAGAAGCGGTGATCGATCGGGCTGCCCTCGTGCGGGTTCTCGAGCGTCAGCACGATCGGCCCCGCGTTCATCGCGTAGAGCAGGCTCTTCACCTCTTCGTGGAGCAGGCCGCCGTCGACCGTGTCGTAGGACGGGGCGGCGTGGTCGGGCTCGCGCAGCATCGCGGATCCCGCGTTGGACATCACCGACGACCAGGCCACGTCCTCGACCTCGCTCAGGCGCTGGACGGCGTCGAACTTCGAGAGGACCACGGCGAGACGGCTGAGCCGGCCGCCCGTCAGGGTGATCAGGTTGTTCAAAACGGTGAGCGGATTCACGCCGGACCCGCGCTGAGCGGGGATCACGTCGACGAGTTTGTCGCGCACCGACGGGACCGCCAGCGGGTCGAACATGAAGAAGATGCCGTCCGCGTTGGCCAGGAACGCCAGATGGCCCGCGCGCGCGGGCGGCTCCTCCATCTCCTCGCCCGCGACGTCCCGCAGGACGATGAAGCGCCGCACCCCGCGGATCGTTCCAAGGCTGTAGATGAGGGGCGTCCTCTGGTACGAGTCGGCGCTCTGCGACCGAGGGGTCGGAGCCATCAGGCCCCGCTCCTCGAAGAGGGGGGCCTCGTACACCCGCGAGTAGGTGCGGCGCGTCTCGTCGTTCGCGGCCTGGAGCACAGTTCCGAGCCGCTGCGCCATCTCTGCGAGCTGCTTGACGACCACGGCGATGTAGAGGCTCTTGCCGGTGGCGCGCGCTCCGTTCATCGCGATGCAGGTCGCGTGCCCGCTGCGGTACCCACTCGGCAGGGGGCAGTGGCAGCTCGGGCAGGCGTCAGAGAGGGGCTCGCGGCACTCGGGGCACTCGAGCCCGGTGGGCGGGCTCCAGTTGCGGGCGTCCGCCGGGCGGACGAGCGCATAGCGCGTCCCCGTCATGACGTCCTCGTGCGCGTAGCGGGTGGCGTCGGGATCGAGCGTCTGGGCGCAGCGGCCCGTCGTGCAGATCCAGGCGAAGGAGGCGTCGCCGATCAGCGAGAAGCAGCTTGGGCACTTCGTCATCGGCCGACCCTCGCGTAGGGCTCCGTGCCGGGAGCGAAGCAGCCGGCGAGCAGGGAGCGCACCAGGCGGCGGAGCAGTTCCGCATCGCTCCGGAACGCCTCGGCCAGGCTCCGGCCCGCGGGATCGGTCTCGATGAAGGTGTGCGGCGTCGACGGCGGTGTCTGCAGCTGCCAGGCCGACCGCGATCCGATGACCACGAGGTGTCGGGCCTCGCCGTCGATCTCGTCGGCGGCCTCGAAGGCGCCGATGTCGGCGGGGACCGCGTCGGTGACGACGTAGGTGACCGTGTTCCCTTCCGCGAAGCCGCTCAGCGCTGGGGCACCCGACCGCACTCCGCTCGAGCGCGGCGCCTCCCGGAGTGCCGAGATCACCGCGCGCTCGGCCGGCTCGTCGGGCGGGACGGCACGGAAGGCGACGGACGCGCCGACCACCGCCGCTCCGCGCCTCCTCTCGGTCGAGAGCACGGAGGCGACACCGTCGAGGACGGCGACGACCGCCTCCGCCGTGGACGGATCGGCGGCGGTCGCGTCCTCGGCGAAACGGCGGAAGGACGCCGAGCCGTCGAGCGCGACCACCACGTGCAGGGCGCTCGTGGGCGACACCTCCTGCGCCCCCAGGATCCCGACGGTCGCGACCTGCGCCTCCGCCGCGACTCCGCTCAGCCGGTACCGGCGCTCGGAGATCCCGGCGCCGCGCACCTGCACCCCGTCGCCGCCCGGCTCGAGGATGACAACCTCGCGCTCGGCGAGGCCGGCGAGGTCGAGGGGAGGCACGACCGCCCTCTCCGGGTCGGAGGACCGCGCGTCGTCGATCCCGACGCTCACATTGGCGACCGCACCGGCGGGGAAGAGCTCGCTGCCGATCGGCACGAGGCGGATCATCGTGCGCTCTGTCACCCTCGGCACGATGAGCAGGTCCGGCCTCGGACGGACGGCGGTCGTCAGCGGCCCGCCCGCGACGACCGCGTCCAGACGCGCCGACCCCGCCTGCATCTGGAGGCGCACGGTGAGGGGCCTGTCGCTCAGAGTGACGACGGCTCCGCCCGTGATCATGTAGCTGGGCATCAGCGTTCCTTTCGGTCGGTCAGGAAGGAGGCGAGTCCGTCGCGGAACGATCCGCGGGGACGCGGACCCTTCAGTTCGCGCTGCCAGACCTTGGCGGAGCGCTCGATCGCGGTCAGGAGCTTGTCGCCGCCCACCGCGCCGCGGACGGTGACGACCGCCCTGAGCTGGTCGACGAGGACGGCGGTCACCGCCCCCGGATCGAGGTCGCCCTGGGCGGCCAGCTCGCGGAGCGGCCGATCGAGCAGTCGGATCGTGCGGCCGGCCCCGTCGGACACGGTCAGCGCCGCGAGGGCATGCGCTCGGGGGTCGACGAACGACGGGTCGGGGAAGTCGTCCGACGTCACGAAGGCGAGCCTCGCGAGTCCGAGAGCGTGCCTGGGCGCCTGCGCCCCGCTCTCGAGTCGCGTCCGCAGGCGCTCCTCCGCACCCTCCGAGGCGTCGCTGAACGTGCGGATGAGGGCGATTTCGGCGTCCAGATGGTCCGCCGGATCCTCAGCGGCGAGGAAGGAGAGCGTCGTGGCGGCGGCCGCGGCTCGCCGTGCGTCGCCTGACGCCGCCTCGGTGCGGAGCACCCGCTCGAGAGACGGCCGCCACTCCCGGCTGAAGGGCACCTCGCCGAGCACGGACACGACGGCGGCCAGGTAGCGCGGACCGACGTCGACCGCCACCGGGGCCGGCGCGGCGGCGGCGCGCATGGCGACGACCGCGTCCCTCAGCTCGAGGACGTGCTGGGCGGGCACGAGCTCCCCCGTCGCCGACTGCGACATCGCGAGGCGGACGAGCGCGAACCGCGCCGAGGGCAGCCCCGGTCGCGAAACCTGCACCCGCCTGGCCAGCCCGCTGAGCGCATCACCCATCGGCGCCGAGGCGAGGGCGGCGGCGACGAACTCCTCGGGGAACTGCCCGCCGAACTCCTCCTCGAGCGCAGCGAACTCGGTGGGCAGCACCGCGCCCGGGAGCGCGGCCGCCCGGACGAGTGCGCGGCGGTCGACGGCCGGGATCTGCTCCCAGACCGCGTGCTCGGACAGGAGCGAGTAAGCGACGGTCGCCGTCAGCCCAGAGACCGGCACGCCCTCGCGCAGGAGCAGCATCGCGAGGGACAGCTGCACCGGCGGAAGAGCCGTGAGGGGCCCGCTCATCCGCTCCCTGATCGACGGCAGAAGCTGTCCGTCGCCGGCCAGCCACCGCAGGACCTCCTCAGGAGCGGCGCCCCCGGGAACGGGCTCCCGCTGGACCGGCACGGCCTCGAGCTCGACGATCAGCCGTTCGCGCAGGGGGAGGCTCATCACGCCCGCCCGGGCAGCGACGGCGATCCCGCGCTCGCCCACGAGGAGCTCGGCGACCGTGCGCAGGAGGGTCGCCGTCGCCGGTCCCGTCCGGCCGACGTCAGCGCCGAGCAGGCCCGCTCGGACGACGACGTCGAGCAGTCGCAGGGCGTGCACGGCCGACGTCACCGGCTCACGCGGATCCACCGGCCGGGCGAGGTCGGCGATCGCGGCCTCGGCGAGCGCCGTCAGCCGCTCCCGATCGGCGTCGAGGAGCGCCTGGTCGGGCAGCGGGACGCCCTCGTCCCTCAGCAGCCACTCCGCGTCCGACACGCAGCGCTCGAGGTAGGCCGACCCCATGAGCTCCCGGATCAGGAGAGACGACCTCGTGTCGCGAGCGTCCAGCTCCCGCCAGACGCCCCATGTGGTCGAGCCGATCGACGAGGAGACGACCGCGACGGTCCTCTCGTAGAGGTCGAGGTCTTGGCGGATGCCGTCGGGCGAGGCGTCCAGCAGCACCCGCGAGGCCTCGTCGCGCGCATCCATCGTCTCGTCGCCGAGGAGCACGACCGCCATGGCCAGCGGCCACTCCGGCGCGAGACCCCGGTCGCCCACCCGCAGCACCGCTTCGTCGAGGACGACGAGCACTCGGCGCGCGACCTCGTCGTCGACGAGGACCATCTGCGCTGCTCCCGACCAGTTCGAGGCAGCGACCTCGCTGCCCGCCGCCGTGACATGGGGTTCACCGCCCGCCTGGCCGACCGCCGGTATCTCGGCCTCGTCGATCACGACGGCGCCCGCGAACGCCGAGCGCTCGCCGACGTCGATCCGCGGTACGACGGCGATGTGCACGCCCCTCGCCCACGCCGCTCCGAGACTGCTTGCGCGCTCGTAGAGGGACCAGGAGAGGGTGCGGGCCGTCGAGGGCGCCATGAGACGCTGAACCGACCCCAGCCACAGCGCTCCGGTGTCCTGCGAGTCCGCGATGAGCACCACCGGGGGCCCTCCGCGCAGCGCGGCGACGGAGGCGTCCATCAGGACCGAGAGGACGCCGGCGCGCCAGGTGCTCGGGTCGCACACGAACGAGACGACGGAGTCGAGGGTGACGACCGCGCCGCGCTGCGGCATCCCCGCCGCCCGCAGTCGCGCGGCAGCGACCTCGAGGTGCGAGAAGGGCGTCAGGAGGTCCGGCGACCGCCAGAGCTCGACGGGCCGCAGCGGAGGCTCCGGCTCGTGCGGCCGCCTGTCGAACACGACGTGGTTGTAGACGTTGTCGGGGCGCCCCGTGCTGTCGGCTCCCGCCTCCGAGGACTGGAGGTAGACCGCAGAGCCGTCGACCGACGCGAGGTGCATCAGGCGCAGCGGCCGGGCCTCGAGCTCCGCCGCCGCAGGGAAGTCCGAGAGCCTGACGTGCGATCCGAAGCTCGTGACGGCGGAGGCTGTGACGAAGCCGATCTCGGCCTGCGTCGGCTCGCCCGCCTGCAGCTGGACCCGCCAGCCCTGGTCGAGCGTGTACGTCGCCTGGCTCCACCGCGGACCGCCGGCCCCGCCCTGCTCAGCCACCGCGCGCCCTGTTCTGGAAGCCGCCGACCTTCTCCTTGAGGCTCTGCACCCGCAGGGTCTCGATGGGCGGGTCGAGCAGAGCCACGCGTCGCAGGACCGCGCTCGGGAGGTCGACGAACAGGCGGAGGTAGCCGGTCGGGTGCGGCACGTCCTGCTGCCACGCCGCGGGATCGGTGCGCCAGCCGGGCTGCTCGGAGCCGGGGGCCATCGCCGCGGGCACGAAACGACGGGTCGGTGCGACGACGTCGTCGACGTCGGGCACGACGGCCAGTGGCGTCCCGTCGCCGACGGTCAGGGGGAACCGCTCGGGATTGTGCACCAGCACGAACGGCGGCGAGCTCTCGAGAGCCCGCTCGGAGGTGAGGGTGACCGTCGCGGAGTAGCGGCCCATGAGAGTCCGCTTCACCACGCAGCGGTACGACAGACGGAGCAGGCCCGGATAGACGACGCTCCGCGCCGTGCTGAGCACGCGCTTGCCCCCGTCGAAGGCCACGGCCACGAGGTGGAGCTCGCAGCCGAGCGGATCGAGCCCGCCGGTGCGGTACTCCAGCGATCCGCGATCGAAGTACTCCGACTTCGAGATCTCCCTCGGCTCTCCCTGGACGGCGAGTGCGGAGTCAAGGCCGACGGGCGAGCGGTAGGCCATCACGACGTCCGCGCCGTCGGGCCACTCGAAGGTGATCCTCTGGTTCTGGACGCGCTCGACGATCCGGAGCTGCGCCACCGGCGGCACACGGACCCCTCGCACGGTCCGACCGACGAACGCCTGGCCGTCCATGAGCACGACGATCGTGAAGTACGCCCGCGTCCAGCCGCGCGGCCACGGCACGTCGCGCATCGAGGCCCGGGTGCCGTCCGTCGTGATCGGATGCGCCAGCCGGCTCTCGGTCGAGAGGTTGGCCTGCGGGAGGACCGTCTCCGGCACGATCTCGCGCTCGATCCCGGCGCTCGGCGGCGCCGTCGTGCGGTAGATGACGACGTCGCCCCCCGGCGGGACCGTCCACGACAGGTCGAAGAACGGAGCGTCGGCGTCGTCGTGCAGCTCGAAGGCGAGATCGAGGACGGGCTCGTGGACGTTGGGGATGTCGATCGGCACCGCCGTGGGGGCGGAGAGGCGCGGGACCCCGTCGATCACCGCCTCCGCGAAGACCTGGTAGAGGTACTTCTCCCCGCGCACGGCGTTTCTGTCGACGAAGCCGCCGAGGTTCGCCTCGTCGACGAGAATCCTGAAGCTCGGATCGCCCACGGTCAGAGCGCCGCGGGATCGGGGCACCCGGAACACCTGCACGCGCGTAGTGCCGCCGTGAGCCCTCCAGCGGCCGATCACGCGACCCTCGTCCTCCTGCACGTCGACATCGACGACCGGTGCGACCACGGCGCCGAAGGCGTGCAGCGAAGGCTGCGCGAGGACGGCGTCGCGCACATCGCGACCGACGTTCCGCCACACCTGGTAGTGCCGCACCGCGGTGGTGAACGGCCGCTCGTCCAGGGCGTCGGTCTCGACCGTCGCCGCGACGAGGTGACCGTCGTCCGGTGAGTAGGGGGCGTGCTCGTCGGCCGAGACGACGCGGAACACCGCGGTCGCTCTCGCATCGGCGTCCGACCAGACGGCGCGGAGGGACCCTTCCGGCCCGGGAGTGACGCGCAGCGGAGTCGGCACGCCCTCGGAGCCGCCGTAGGCGTAGGGCGCGAACGAGGCGGGGTCGATGGCGGGCGACGGGGCGGGGCGGTGGTCGCGAGCGGGACGGGCGCCGACGGCTCCGTCGCCGGGGGCGACGCCGGTGCCGGGGAGTCGACCGGTCCAGCGGAGGGCGCCTCCTCGGTGCGGCTCGCGAGCGTGCGGGCCACCACGGCTGCGATGTCGTCGGCGAACTGGCGCACGACGGGCGCGAAGGTCGCCCTGAGCTCGTCCGCCTCGCTCTTGCGCGATCGGGCGACGAGCCGAAGGTGGGTCTCGGTCAGCTGGCCGATCCCGGGTGCCTCGCGGGCGATGGCGTCCTCGCGCCAGCGCTTGAGCGCCGTCAGCACCGCCTCCTCGGGGGTCTCGGAGGCGGCGGGCAGGACCGGCGGAGCGGGCGGGACAGGCGGGACG
>NZ_PSVY01000017.1:0-67990 GCF_002932635.1 Rathayibacter sp. AY1D1 | reverse complement strand
TTCGTCGCCACCCCCGAGGAGCAGCGCCACCGTCCCGGCCGGGAGCGGCGCCGCTCCCGGCCGGGACGGTGGCGCTGCTCCTCGGGGGTGGCGACGAAGACATGCCCGGCGTCGCAGAGCCAGCACAGGTACACGTCGGCCGCGGGCGGGATCTGGCTGAGCACGATGCCCTCGTTGTACTCGGGCCGGTACTGCCGCACCAGGACGGGGTAGGACGCCCAGGCCTCCCGGTAGGTGCCGACCGCGTAGGGGACGTCGGCGCCGCGCGAGAACCGCCGCCTCTGCCACCACCGCCCGATCGCCTCCGCCACCCTCCGCACGCTACGCGCGACCACCGACGCGGAAGCGGCGCCTGCGTGCGCAGGCGGGATCTCGAGACGCCCTCCGGGCTGCTCCATCAGCATGCGCGGCGGAAGGGACTATCCGCCCGCGCGGCGTTCTCCCGGTCGACTGGGAGCGGCGGAGCCGTCCCTCGCCTAGTGTGCGGAGTCCTGCTCGTCGATGTCCGCGATCTCGGCCTCGTCGGGCTTGAAGGTCAGCGAGAACATGGCGATCGCGACGAGCACGACGATGAAGGCGACGCCGAACGAGATGAGCGCGACGACCGGCTCGCGGGTCGAGAGCATGACGACCAGGCCGACGAAGGCCGCCATCACCGCGGAGAAGCCGATGAGCTCGAGCGGGCGCAGGCGGTCCTTGCGGGTCGGCTGGAACGTGCGGGGCGTGAACTCGCCGGGGTCGCGCGCCGGGGCGGAGTCGGCCGCCGAGGCGCGGTCGGCGGGAGAGGCGGGGTCGGGCTGCTGGCCTTCGGCGGTCATCGGTCTCCTCCGGAGGTCGGTGTCGTGGGGGCGACGGGATCGTGTCCGGTGGCTGCGTCGGCGCCGGCGGCCCATTTGAGCGAGAACGCCGCGATGGCGAGGAAGACGGCGACCATCACGGCGTAGGCGCCGAGGAGGCCGACGGTGACGACGGGGTGGGGCGGGAGGAGTCCGAAGGCGGCGCCGAGCAGCATCGTGCCGACGCCGACGATCACGGAGTCGCGGGCGGCGAGGCCCTGACCGCGGCGGCCGCTCGAGAACTCGAGGAAGCCGGAGAGCAGCGCCCAGCCGGCGACGAGGGCGACGAAGGAGAGCAGGTTGGCGACCGGGAGCGCGACGAGCGCCGCGACTCCGGCGACCAGGGTGAGCACCGCGGAGCCGAGGGCGAGCGGGCGGGCCCGGCCGCTCCAGCTGCGGAGCCCGAGGGCGAGCGAGACGGCGCCGGTCGCGATCGCGAAGCCGCCGAAGACGGCGAGGCCGAAGGCGGGCCCGTGGTCGGGCGAGAAGGTGACGACGCAGCCGGCGACCGCCGCGATCACGGCGCGCGCGAGGGGCAGGGTCCACAGGCGGCGGTCGGAGTCGGCGGCGATGGCCACGGTCGAGCCTCTCTGGGATGGAGGGAGAAGGCGTCCGGGAGCGGACGGCTGGGCGCGCGACGGCACGGCGACGCGGACTCCAGCGATTTTACGCTCCCGCGGCTCCGCCCAGGCCCGGAGCGGGGCCGGGGGCGCGATCCGGGGCGAAGTCGCAGGCGGCTCAGCCGAGCCAGACCTCCTCCACCCGCGGGAACACGGCGTCGGCGGAGAAGCGCTCACGGAAGCGCGCCCCGGCCTTCTCGACGACCTCGGCCCGGGCGTCCTCGTCGGTGATGAGCTCGGTCAGCGCGGCGGCGAGGCCCTCCACGTCTCCGGGCGCGACCACGCGGCCGCAGCCGTCGCCGAGGACCTCGGGGATGCCGCCGACCGCGGTCGAGACGACGGCCGCGTCGCGGGCGAGCGCCTCGAGGATGAAGATCGGCATCGCCTCGTCGCGCGAGGGCAGGACGGCGATGGACGCCTCGTCGAGCAGGGCGAGCAGGCGGGCGTTCTCGAGCGAGCCGAGGAACTCGATCCCCGGGACGCCGCGGTCGACGACCTCCGGCTCGCGGATCGGACCGGCGACCAGCAGGCGCCAGCCCTCCTTGCCCTCGACCTGCGCCCACGCCTTCTGCAGCACGTCGACGCCCTTGCGGTGGCTGACGACGCCGCCGAAGACGACGGTGCGGGTCTTCTCGCGCGGGGTGCCCTGCTCGAGCGCGTTGGGCACGAGGTGCACGCGGTCGGCGGGGACGTAGCGGCGGCAGATCGCCGAGGTCTCCTCCGAGAGCGAGATGATCTCGTCCGCGCTGCGCAGCACGTCCTTCACCAGGCGCGGGTGCGCGGCGGTGAAGGCGGCGAACTCGCTGCCGTGCAGGTGGGCGACCGTGCGCAGGCCCAGGCGGTGCGCGAGGCGGAGGAGGGACCCCTCGCGGAGGAACGAGCCGCGCTCCGAGAGGTGGACGACGATCACGGCGCCGGGCTCGCGGCGCGCGATCGCGACGATGCGGGCGGCGGCGCCGGCGGCCAGGCGGGCCGCGGCGACGTGCTCGCCCGGAGCGGTGCGGGAGGAGATCACCCGGACGTCCGAGCGCTCGAACGGCCAGCGCAGGTACCCGTTGACGACCTGCGTCATGCCTCCGGGGACCTCTCCGCTGCGGCCGACGTGGTACACCCGCGTCTTCGGGCCGGCAGGGGCTGCCGCGGCGGCCGGGCGGCTGCGGGGCGGCACGGCGAGCAGCGCCTGGATGTCGTCGCGGACGCCGCGGAGGCGCCCGCGGGCGACGAGCAGCTTCTCGAGCAGCTCGCTCCGGCGGGCGACGACGGCGGAGAAGGTCTCGACGCCGGCGGCCGGGGTCGTCCGGGACATGTCGACCGTGACGTCGTGGATCCCGATGGTCTCGAAGTGGCGCGAGGCCTTCGTCGATCCGTCCATCTGCAGGCTCACCGGGGCCGCGCCCTCGGTGAACGCCATGATGATCACGTGCAGCCGGTCGCTCATCGCGACGCGGGCCGTGCGGTAGAGCTCGCGCAGCAGGATCTCGTGCTCGTCGTGGGTGTGCGCCGGATCCCAGTCGAGGATGTCCGCGTCGAGGTCGGCGGCGAGACGGCGGGAGCGCTCGGCGTCGACGGCGACCTGCGTGACGACGACGATGTCGAGGTCCTCGCGCTCGGCGAAGCCCTTGATCGCGGCCAGCCACTCCTGCTCGGGGTAGGGGCGGGCGTCCACCTCGTGGTCCTCGCGGAGGGAGAGGACCAGAACGCGCCGCTCCTCGTCGGGCTGCGCGGCGAACGCGGTCAGCTCCGCGTCGCTCGAGCCCTCGCCGTAGCCGAGGTCGGGCATGGCGGCGCCGACGCGCATGTAGCCGGCCGTCTTGTCGTCGCGCCAGCGGGTGTAGCTCGAGAGCGCCATCGAGGGCCACATGATCGCGCGGGGCAGCGGGGCGAAGTTGCGGGTGCCCACGCCGGCGCGGATCACGCGGCCGCCGCCGAGGCGCACGAGGGCGATGCCCGGGAGCATCACGAGGTGCTCCTTCATCCCGATCAGGGTCAGCTGGATCTCCCCCGGCTTGAACACCGAGTTCGCCCGGCCGGCGAGGGCCTCGCGGGCGAGCGCCGCGTACCAGCGCAGGAGCGAGCGGTACACCGTGTCGTCCGGGCCCAGGCGCAGGCCGTCGTCGTAGCCCCACGGCGAGTGGCCCACGTAGACGTGGAGCGGACCCGACTCGCGGAGCCAGTCGAGGAGCTGGCGACGCAGGATGATGTCGCCGATGTTCTCGTACTGGCCGCGGCCGACGGCGAAGATCGATCGGGCAGGTGTCACGGGCGGGCCTTTCGGAGGGGTTCGCGTGGGGGTGACCGGTGCGGAGCGGGGAGCGTCGCGGGTCTCCCCGGTCGATCCTCCTGCCGCGCTGCCGTCGTGGGCCGGGCCGGCCGGGCTCCGCAGGAGCGGGCTCGGGGCCGATGGCGCCCCGGGCAGACTAGCGCAGGCGGGCTCGGCGGCTCGAGGAGGAGTGCTCGCGTCAACAGCCGTTGGTGACCAGGAAGGCCTTGAGGAACGCGCCGGTCTGGTAGACGTACTGGTTCACCAGGTAGTCCAGGCCCATCGGCTCGCCCGAGGGCACCATCGAGAGCTCGCCGGAGTAGCAGCGCTCGATGATCATCTCGGCGCGCACGAGGTGGGAGGCGTTGGTGATCACGATGACGTGGTCCCAGCCGTACTGCTCGGCCATGTCGCGCAGCTGCCGGGCCTCTCCCTGGGTCGTGAGCGGGTCGGCGGAGTAGCAGAGGACGTCGCCGCCGGGCTCGTTGCACTTCTTGTACTTCTTGGCCTCGTAGGGAGCGTTCATCTCGCCGGGGCCGACCGAGAGCACCATCGTGTCCGTCGCCCCGGAGGTGATGATCCGGCGGGCGAACTCGACTCGTGCCCTCGTGGAGGGGCCCAGCACGAAGACCGCGTCCGCCTGCTCAGGGATCGGGTCGATCGGGGGCGTGACGTAGAGCGGGATCCCGGCGCCGAAGAGGGCGAGCACCACGAGGGGGACGAGCAGGAGCCGTCCGATCACGGTGCGAGCGCGGACCCGGGGGCATCTCGGGCGCTCCCGGGACGGCGGGGTGGACGGGCGGTCGCCGGTCGCGGTCGTGGCCGTGTCCATCGCGTCCTCCCTCTCGTCGGGACCGCCGCTCGCCCGCGGCGGGTGATCCGCGACGCGGGTGCGACGGCGATCACCAGTGGAGAGCCCATCATCGCAGTGTTTCGGCGAGGGGTCGGCCCGGTGAACGCCCGGTCAATTCTCCCGCCCAGCGGCCCGGCCCGGGGCCGTGTCCAGAGTCGCCGGGTAGGGTCGCCGTTCCTCGACCGAGCAGCACTCCCCCTCGTCCATTCCGCGGACGGGCATTCCCGGAGTCCCCTCCCGATCCGACATCCGCCCTCCGATCCGTCGTCGACAGCGCGTGTGACCGTTCCTGATACACGCATGCGCGGCGGTCCGCCAGTCCTTCAGCGGAATCGCTGATATAAGCCCGACCACCACGCCCGAATGGGGTACTACAACCTGAATCCGTCTCATCCAGCCATCAGTCGCAAGGCCCGTCTATAGCGTCGGGAGGACCAGCACCACCCCCTTGAGCAGCCCCCTCGAACCGCCCCCGACGCCCCCTCGAAGACCCGGAGCCGATCGTGAATCCTCAGACGACGCCAGACCCGACCCGCCCTCGCCGACGACGCGCACGCCTCTCCCTCACCACCGCTCTGATCGCCGCTCTCGGCATCCTGGTCGCCCCCCTCACGGCGCCCGCCGCCTCCGCGGCCACTCTCGACCCGGGCGCCGGGCAGAGCACGCGGATCCAGGAGACGAACTCCTCGCTGACCTACAGCGGCTCGTGGCGCACGATGACGGGCGGCGACAGCGGCGGCGGGATCAAGTTCCTCAACAGCACCGGCTCCGTCTCGTTCAGCTTCCGCGGCACCGGCTTCAGCTGGGTCAGCCGCACCACCGCCTCCGCCGGCATCGCCACCGTCACGGTCGACGGCGCGAGCACCTCGGTCGACCGGTACACGAAGACCACGGCGTACCAGGTCCCGGTGTTCACGAAGAAGGACCTCGCCGACACCGTCCACACGGTCAAGATCGCCTGGAGCGGCACGGCCAACAGCTCCGCGAGCGACAAGAACCTGGTCATCGACGCGTTCGACATCACCCGCGCGACTCCCGCCACCGAGGAGCCGACCGACGAGACCGGCGGCGGCGAGGACGACGGCCCCGTGCTCGATCCTTCCGGAGCGACCAGCCTCCTCGTGCAGGAGACCGACCCCGCGCTGCAGTACACCGGCTCGTGGAGATCGATGGCGGGCGGCGACAGCGGCGGCGGGATGAAGTACCTGACCTCCGCCGGATCGGTGAAGTTCACCTTCGTCGGCACGTCGTGGCGCTGGATCAGCCGGAAGACCTCCTCCTCCGGCATCGCCGCGGTCTCGGTCGACGGCGGACCCGTCACCAAGGTCGACCGCTACAGCTCGACCGCGCAGTACCAGGTGCCGGTCTACGAGACGACCGACCTCGCCGAGGGCACGCACACCGTGACCATCTCCTACACGGGGACGAAGAACTCCAAGTCGACCGACAAGAACCTGATCATCGACGCGTTCGTCCTCGCCGAGGACGGCCTCGCGACCGACGCCGTGGAGCTCTCCCCCCTGACCGACGGCTACACCGTCGCCTGGGACGCGCCCTTCAGCTCGCGGGTCGTCTCGTACGACGTGCACCGCTCGAACGAGGACGGCTCCGGCGACACGGTCGTCGGCACCGTCGCCGACCCGGTGCGCCAGTACCGCGACGAGACCGCCGAGGCGGGACGCGCCTACACGTACACCGTCACGGCGACCGACGACGCCGGCCGCGACTCGCGGCTGAAGGAGTCGGCCACCACCTCGGCCGACATCCTCGCCTCCCGCGCCTCGCTGCTCGCGGCCTTCGACTGCCCCGCCGCCACCAAGACGGTGTCGACCTCGGCGCAGCTCGTCACGGCCCTGACCAACCCCTCCTCCGGCGACGTCATCCGCCTGGCCGACGGCGTCTACACCGGCAAGTTCGCCCTCCGCGGCACCGCCGCCCAGCCCGGCTCGATCTGGATCTGCGGCTCGCCCAACGCGGTCCTCACCTCCGGATCCACCTCGAGCGGCACCGCGCTCATCCTGAACACGGTGAGCGACGTGCACCTCGTGGGCTTCTCGGTCCGCAGCTCCTTCCAGGGCATCCAGGTGCTCGCCAGCAAGGGCGTCCAGATGGCCGGCCTGACGGTGAGCGAGATCGGCTACGAGGCGGTCCACTTCCGCAGCCAGACCACCGACTCCCTGATCGTCGGCAGCACCATCCGCCGCACCGGCCTCGTCTCCGCCAAGTACGGCGAGGGCGTCTACGTCGGCACCTCCGACCGCAACTGGTGCGAGTACAACAGCTGCAACCCTGACCGCACGGCCCGCATCGCGGTCGTCGACAACGCGATCAGCGACACCGGCGCCGAGCCGATCGAGGCCAAGGAGGGCACCCTCGACGGCGACATCATCGGGAACACGGTCCTCGGCGGATCGCGGCTCGCCTCGGACGTCGTCTCGCTGATCCTGGTCTCGGGCAACAGCTGGCTGGCCGCGGGCAACTCCGCCGCGGGCACCACCACCTACGGCTACCAGGTGATCACCCGCGCCGACGGCTCGGGCAACGACAACACCATCAGCGGCAACCTCGCGCTGAAGACCAGCAACGCGGTGGTCTACCTCCACCAGCCGTCCAACTGGTCCACCAGCGGAAACACGCTGAGCTGCTCCAACTCCGGGAAGGACCTGATCGGGAACGTGGCCTGCACGCCGTGACCTGATCCGCTCCCCGCGCGCAGAACCGCCGCCGTCGTCCCCTCGACGGCGGCGGTTCTGCGTGTGCCCGCCTCCCGCCGACCACGCGGGAGCCGGCGGAGTCGCGCGCGACGACCGCGACCACCGCGGACTCGCGAGGGCGCGGGCGGGCGCTCGGCGTCTCCGGGGCCGCAGGAGTGGGCCGGTCGGACGGTGACGCGATCAGAGCCCGGCTGACGCGCCCGCGCCTCTCCAGCACGCAGAAGTGGGCGGAGTCGCGCGCGGGTACCGCGACTTCTGCGGCCTCGCGGTGTCAGCGGGCTCCCGGGAGCCGGTGAGGCACCTGGTCCGGCCACGGCGGGCGCTGGAGAGGCCGGAGGAGGTCCGGAGGGGCCGGCCATGCCCTGGAGAGCCCGCACGGGCCCGCCCCGGAGAGCCCGCTGGCCTAGGACGGGGACGCCGCCTCCTCTCGAGTCCGCGGAAGTCGGCGTGCTCGCGCGCGACTACCGCGACTCGTGCGGACTCGCGGGGTGAGCGGGCTCGCGGGGGGACGGAGAAGGGTCCGGTCCGGCCACGGCGGGCGTTGGAGAGGCTGGGAGGGCGGACGCGCTGGCCAGGCCTCGCAGAGCCCGCACGGGCCTGCCCCGGACAAGCGGCGCAGTCCCCGGACGCAGAAGAGCGCACCGCGGCCGGGGCCGGGGTGCGCTCTTCCGCAGCGCGCGAGGACGCGATCAGACGATCGCGGGGGCCTTCTGCAGCTTGTGGCGGGCCAGGACGACCGCGCCGACCACGGGGGTGCCGGCGGTCTCGATCCAGTGCACGTCGGCGGCGGCCTGGGGCGAGTCGACCCTGCCCTCGATCAGGACGAGGACGGCGCCGTCGGCCACGCCGCGGAAGGTCGGCGACTGCTCGGTCGCGCCGAGGGTGCCGGTGACGATCAGGACGATGTCGTAGACCTTCTCGAGCTCCTCGACCAGCGCGCGGAGGGCGTCGGTCGGCATCGGCGTGCCGGCCTGGGCGCCGCCCGCGGGGAGCAGGTCGACGCGGTCGGTCGAGCGCTTGATGATCGCGTCGTCGAGCGAGGCGGCTCCGGCGAGCACCTCGCGCAGGCCCGGGCGTCCGCCCGAGGCGGAAGCGAGAGCCGAGCCCTCGGCGGTGCCGTCCACGATCACGACGGACGAGCCGAGCACGGCCAGCGCCTTGGCGAGCAGCACCGCGCTGGCGGTGTGCGGGGTCTTCTCGGACGCCGGGGCGATCGCGAAGGAGGAGTACGAGCGGGTGCGCGCGATGGCGGAGAGCTCGAACGCCACGGCCGAGTAGCGGGCCGGGATCTCGGTCGAGTTCAGCATCTCGTCGAGCTTGGTGGCCTTGACCGGGACGATGCCCAGCAGCGGCCGGTCGATCGCGGAGCGGACGTCGTCGCCGCTGCGGAGGCGGCGGTCGAGGGCGGTCATCACGATCGCCACTCCCACGCCGACCACGGCGCCGCCGAGGATGCCGAGCGCGAGCAGGACGAGGATGCCACCGGTGACCGGCAGCTCCGGCGGGAGCGCCTGGCTGAGCACCTGGAGCTGGATCTGCGGGACGGCGACGCCGTTCGTGGTGGTCGTCGGGTCGGCCCCCTTCACGGCCGCGTCGAGCTGGGCGGCGACCGCGTTGGCGATGACCGCGGCCTGCTCGGGCGAGGGGTCGGTGGCCGAGATCGTGATGACCACGGACTCCGGCTCGGCGAGGACGGTCACGCGCTTGGCGAAGTCCTCGATGGGCTCGTCGATGCCGAGGCCGTCGATGACGCCCTGCAGGACGGTGTCCGAGGTGCCGAGGGCGACGGAGGTGACCGTGGCCTGGGAGGCGGCGCTGTTGGCCGCGACCCGGTCCGCGGTCGAGAGGACTCCGGACGAGGAGACCGCGACGTACACGCGTGCGTCCGCCTTGTACTGCGGGAGGAGGACGGCGTTGAGTACCAGGGCCGCCACGGCGCCGAGCAGAGCGAAGGCGACGATGTAGACCCACCTCCGGCCGATGCCGGCGAACAGTCCGTTCAAGGTCATGGTGTGTGGTGTCCCTTTCGTCGACTGCACCGGAGTGCAGGGGGTCTGACTGTAGCGTCGTGATGTGTCGTCCGCGTTGCGCGGACCCGGCCGCGAGGTTTCGCGCGGGAGCGGTGGATCAGAGGTGGGCCTGCAGGAAGGCGAGGATCGCCTTCTTGTTGTTCGGGGTGTTGTTCTGGAGCCCGTGGTGGCCGGAGCCGTCCACGCCGACCTCGGACGCCACTCCGGCGTCCTGCAGGGCGACCTGCATCGCGTCGGCCTGCTCGACCGGGACGAGCTCGTCCTCGGAGGTCAGCCAGATCTGCGGGGCGTCCGTGGAGTCGACCGAGGTGATCGGCGACGCGGGGATGCTCTGCGGGCAGGTCGTCGAGTCGATCTCGTCGCAGTCCAGGTAGGAGAGGATCTGCTCCTTCGCCTCGGGCACCGGCGTGCCCAGCGACATCCCGGTCTCGGTCATGTCGGCGACCGCCGAGAAGGCGACGACCGTCTTGACCCGTGAGCCCTCGGTGAGGGAGCCCTCGCCGAGCGTGCCCATGGTCGCTCCGATGATCGCTCCGGCGGAGCTGCCCATCACGCCGATACGGGCGGGGTCGAGGCCGAAGCGCGTGACCTGCGCGGGCTCGCGCAGCCACTCCACGGCGGCCTGCGCGTCCTCGATCTGGCCGGGGTACCGGCTGTCCTGGAGGAGGCGGTAGTCGACGGAGACCGAGACGAAGCCGCGCTCGGCGTAGTACTCGCAGAGCTCGGTCATCCCGCCCTCGTCGCGGGCGCCGTCGACGAACCCTCCGCCGTGCAGCATCAGCAGCGCGGGGCGGTCGGTGCCGCCCGCGGTGGGGAGGCAGGCGTCGGCCTTCAGCGAGACGCCGTCGACCGAGCGGTACTCGATCGCCTTCTCCGTCGTGAAGCCGTCGGGCGTGCGGACGGGCTCGGGCTGCGAGGAGCAGCCGGCCAGCCCGAGGGCGACGGCCACGACGGCCGCCAGGACTCCGGCTCTGCGTGCTCGTGTCGTCTTCACTCGTGGGACTCCGCTCTCTTCTTCTCGTAACTGGGGGAGGTGCCGGGCTCATCGGCCGGGACCGCGACGGGATCGGAGACGACTCCGGGGCCGCGCGCAGGGACAGGCACGGGCTTGCGCCGCTTGCCGGGGCCGCCGAGGGCGGCCGGGGGGACGTAGATCCACTTGACCTTCGAGAGGTAGCGGGTCACGAAGAGCGAGAGGACGACCGCGAGCACCATCACGACCAGCAGCAGCGGCACCTCGAAGCCGCCGATCTCGGAGCGGTCCTCGGGGAGTATCACCCGCAGGATCGTGATGGCGATCACGATGAAGTAGAGGTGCAGCAGGTAGATGTGCAGGCTGCGCTCGCCGCAGATCGTGAAGAAGTTCAGGAATCGCACTCGGGAGAGGGCCCGCGACACGAGGATGCCCATCGCGACGGCGGCCATCTGGCCGGCGAGGGCGAGGAACGGCACCCAGCGGATCGGGAAGAGGAAGAGCACCGCGCTCAGCACGACGAAGACCGGAGTGACGTAGAGGAACGCGCGGCTCCCCTTCTGCTCGACGAAGTCGATGATCCTCTTCGAGTAGAGCGTGCCCACCAGGAAGAAGACGAACAGGGCGCCGATGCGGTTCCAGCCCACGTTGGTCGTGTTGAGGAGACCGGTGGTGAACATCGTCCCCATCACCGCGGCGAGGGCGACCTGCACGCGGTGGTCGACCTTGCGCAGGAGCCACGCGCCGAGCGTGAAGAGCACGAGGCCGTAGATGAACCAGTAGCTGCTGCTGGGCCAGAAGAACAGCAGGAGCAGGTTGAGCGGGTCGGTCGCGGGGAGCTCGCCGAGTCCGCCGTTCGCGAGCGGCACGACCAGGTAGAAGGCCATGCGGATCACGGACCACACCACGTAGAGCCAGAGCAGCGGGTACAGCCTGCGGCGCCAGAGGTCGCCGAAGCTCCAGGTGCGGATGCGCGACCCGAAGAGACCGGACACCAGGAAGAAGAGGGGCATCGGGAACAGCTCGAACACGACCTTGATGCGGCCGAGAGTGTTCTCGACCCCGATGTCACCGAGGTACAACGACGTGTGGTAGTACACGACCATCAGGATGGCGGCACCCTTGGCGAAATCCACCCATTCGCGTCGGGCCCCGCCCGCAGGCTTCAGCAGCTTCATTCTCTCCCCCTTGTGCCCGGTCGTACCGCTCGTGAATTCCATCCGAGGTGAACAAGGCTCAGAGAAGGACGCAGGCTCGGTCGCAGAATGCGACCGAGGATCAAGACTAAGGGTGTATCGTCCGCGCCGCACATTCGACGGAATAGTGACGAGGACTCGATTGCCGGGAAGCGCACTCCGGCCTCTCCGCTCACCATGGAGACGACGGTCACCGGCGTCCGTTCCCGGCGCTCATCGCCGCTCGGTAGAGCGCGGGCGCCGCGGCGGCGAGCCCGAAGAGGACGGAGCGCTTGAGGTCGCGCCGGCGCACGAGCGCGACCAGGTGCCGGAGTCCCGCCTCGTCGTGCGCGGCCCGCCAGAGCCGGTCCGCCTCCTCGGGGCTGTGCGCGCCCGAGGTGGCGTCCTTGAAGCGGGAGAGCAGGGAGAAGCGCGCGCGGTAGTAGGAGTAGTCCTGCGAGTCGAGGAGGCGCGGGTCGAGCCCGCGGGCCGTCCGCTCGATCACGGCGGCGAGCCCGGCGAGCGAGTCGGCGCGCTTCGCGCCCGAGCGGATGATCGAGCCCGAGCGGAGGCGGTACTCGTAGACGGAGTCGGGGACGACGACGACCTCGTCGGCCGCGGCGAGCAGCTGCGCGACCTGCGCCTGGTCCGAGTGCTGGCGGATCCGAGTGAAGTCGATGCCGTCGAAGAGCTCGCGGCGGAACAGCTTGTTCCAGAGGTGCCCGGTCAGCTCCCCGACCAGGAGCGCGGTGAAGGCGCCCCGGCCCGAGAGCGCGAGCGGGCCGCGCAGGGAGCCGACGGGCGTGGATCCGGTGGCGTCGACCGTGACCGCCTGGGCGACCACCACGTCGGCGCGGCCCGCCTCCCCCGCGGTGAGCATGGCCTCGACCGCGGTCTCCGGCCACTCGTCGTCGGCGTCGACCAGCCAGACCCATTCGCCGGCGGCCTCGCCGACGGCGCGCTCGCGAGCGGCGGCGACGCCCTGGTTCTCGTCCTGGCGCAGGTAGCGGATCCGCTCGTGCTCCTCGGCGAACGCGCGGCCGATCGCCTCGGTCCCGTCGGTCGAGGCGTCGTCGACCACGAGGATCTCGAGCTCGGCGTGGGTCTGCCGCAGCAGGCGCTCCAGGGCGGAGGCGAGGTGCGCCTCCTCCTGGTGCGCCGGGACCACCACCGAGACGAGGGTCACTTCTGCCCCACGACCCGGCGGAGCACCGTCTCGAGGTCGCGGCCGCTGGACTCCAGCGAGAAGCGGTCGAGCCAGCGGTCGATGCCGGTGATCTCGAGCTCGCTCGCGCGGATCAGCGCGTCGGCGAGGTCGGAGGCGGAGGGGGTGAGCGCGAGCTCGCCGGTCAGGCCGGGGACGATCGCGTCCGCGACTCCGAGCGCCCCGGACACGGCGACCGAGGGGACGCCGGCGGCGGCCGCCTCGACCAGCACGTTGCCGAAGCCCTCGCGCAGCGACGGGAGCAGCACGACGGCGTTCTCGTCGAAGTGGTGGAACCAGTCCTCGACCCAGCCCATGTCCTGGAAGTCCACGCCGCGCGCGGTCGCCTCCGCCTTCATGCTGCCGAGCAGCGGGCCGCCGCCGAAGGAGACGACCTTCGCGGGGATGCCGCGGCGCTCCAGCTCCTCGGCCGCGAGGATCGCGAGCTCGGGGCGCTTCTGGACGACGAGGCGGCAGGGCAGCACGATCTGCAGGCCCGCCGCAGTGCCGGGGGTGCGCGAGACCTGGCGGGAGCGGTCGACCTTGGCGGTCGCCGGGTTCGGCACGACGGTGCAGCGCTCGCCCGAGACGCCGAAGCCGGCGACGAGCTCGCCCGCGACGGGGTGCGAGATCGCGATGACGTGGTCGGCGCGGCGGTAGAGCGTCTTGGCGAGCCCGAGCTGCACCTTCTGGGTCCTCGAGAAGCCCGGGATGCCGAGCGAGACGAGGTTGCGCTCGCTCACGATGGTCTTCGGGCGGTCCGCCTTCGCGGTCATCTCGGCCGAGGCCAGGAGCACGATGTTCGGGTAGCCCTGCAGGGCGACCGCGACGTCGGGGGTGCGGCGGCGGAACAGCTCCTTGAGCATCCGCGCCTTGCCGACGTGGCCCTTGCCCTCGCCGATGCGGTGCAGCACCGCGCCCTCGGGGAGGTACTCGTCCGTGCCCTTCACCGAGGTGGTGACCACGTCGACGTAGTGGCCCTGCTCGAGGAGCCAGCCCATCCAGGTGCGGGCGACGAACTCGGCCCCGCCGCCGTGCAGCGACGTGACGACGAACATGATCCGCATGCGCGGTCCCTTCTCCTGCGCCGCGCTCATCGCACGACCTCCGCGCCGAGGCCGCGGGTGTTGAGCGCCGAGAGGCGGCGCACCTCGGGCATGGCCGCGTCGATGGTGGCGCGCACGCCGCCGTCGCCCGGCTCCGCGAGGATGCGGTCGATCACCGGGAGGACGCGGTCGGCGAAGCCGGGGACCGGCTCGACGCACAGCTGCGGCAGGCCGATGAGGCGCATGATGCCCTCGACCTTGCCCTGGGTGGCGAGGGTGATCGCGGGGACGCCGAGCGAGAGCGACATGATCGCGAGGTGCATCCGCCCGGTGACGGTCAGCAGGGCGTCCTCGGCGAGGCCGCGGATCTCGGCGGGCATGAGCACACGGTCGACGACGGTGACGCCCTCGGTTCCCACGCGCTCGGCGACCGCGCGGACGGCCACCTTGTCGTCGCCGATGGGGCGGGAGACGTGCGGGAGGAGCACGACGTGAACGCCGGCCGCGCGCAGGCGGTCGACGATGCGCTCGTACTCCGGCACCTGGTCGACCATGCCGGCGACGAGGGCGCTCGCGTTCACGAGCGCGAAGGGGACGCCCTCGGGCAGTCCCAGATCCTCGCGGAAGCTGCGGTCGCGGGTGCGCGCCGAGAAGACGATGTCGGTGACCTCCTCGACGCGCTGCACGCCGATGCTCCGGGCGCGCTCCGCCGAGAGCGGGTCGCGGAGCATCGGGACGACGCCGGCGCGGGAGGCGGCGATCAGGGAGCGGCGGGCGGCGAGGCGGGCCGCCGCGTTCCAGGAGAAGCCGAGGACGCGCGTGGGCACCCCTGCCTCGGCGGCGGCCTGCGCGAGCAGGGAGCGGCGGACCGAGCCGCGGAGGCTGTACTTGCCGTCCATCATGTCGGCGCCGACGACCGAGACCGAGCGGGCGCGGCGGATCAGCGCGGCGTAGGCGCGGAGATCGGCGGCGTGCGCGTCGCCCACTCCGTAGACCAGGTGCGGGAGCTCGACGACCTCGACCCGGTCGGCCTGCTCCTCGGGGATCACGACGTCGCCGGCGTAGCGCTGGACGACCACGACGGGGCCGGTGGTGTTCTCGAGGAACGCCTCCAGCATGGCCTGGTCGCCGATGTTGCCGCTGCCGGGAGCGGCGATCACGAGGTGAGACTCGGGCTCGGGTCGGAGGTCCGCGAGGGCGGCGCGGAGCACCGCCGCGTCGCGTCGGGCGGGCAGGCGGGTCGTCGTGACGAAGTCCTTCTTCCAGGACTTGACGACGCCGAGCTTGAGTTTCATCGATCTCTTTCGGTGGGAGGAACGGCGGCGGGAGGCCGCTCGGAGTCGGAGATGCCGGCCGTGACGGCTCCGTCGACCAGCGCGCTGTCGCCGGTGGGGCTGATGGCGTCGACCGTGGCCGGGGCCGGAGCGGCGGCCGGGCGGCTGCGGCGGAAGTGGCGGCGCAGGTCGGCGAGGCTGAGGATCTGGCGGCGGAACGCGGGGAGGATCAGCATCCAGAGCCCGACCCCGACCAGGACGGCGGCGCCGCCCAGGAGGAGGCGGAGGACGGGCTGGTCGGCGGCGATCCAGACGGTGGAGAAGTAGGCGCCCACCGTGATCGAGCCGAACGTGATGCCGCTGCGGAGGCCGTTGGTGAACATCTCGCGGACGGGGGCATCGGAGGTGCGGCCGATCCAGATCAGCGCGGTCGGCCAGGTGAGGGCGAGCGAGCCGGCGTACGCGACCGCGACGCCCGTCACTCCCCAGTTGGAGCCGAGCAGGATCAGGACGACCATCAGCGGGCGGGTCGCCAGGCTGTACCAGACGCTCTGGCGCACGAGACCCTTGGCGAGGAACACCCAGTTGGAGCAGTACGCCGTGGCCTGGAAGAACCCGGCCACGAGCAGGATCTGGAAGATCGGGACCGAGGCGAGCCAGCGCTCCCCCACCAGGATCCGGATGACCGAGTCGGACTGGGAGCCGAGGACGGCGAGCACGAGGCCCATCGCCGTCAGCATCGCCGACTGGCCGAAGAGGATGAACGTGCGGAACCGCTCGCGCTCGTCCTGCAGCTTGGACAGCACGGGCAGTGCCACGCGCTGCACCGGAGAGTTCAACTGCTGCAGCGGCAGCATCATCAGCTGGAACGCGCGGTTGTAGAGGCCGAGGTCGACCGGGCCGAAGCGCGCGCCGATGATGACGGAGTCGACGTTCTTGCTCACGTAGGTCAGCGCCTGGGTCGCGAAGACCCCACCTCCGTAGCGGAGGAAGTGGCCCATCGCCTCGCCGCGGCGGTAGCGGCCGGGACGCCAGCCCGTGATGAAGACCAGCATCAGCACGCTGATGAGCGGCTGCACGATCTGGCTCCCGGCCAGCGCCCAGTAGCCGGCGCCGCCGAGCGCCATCAGCACGCCGACCACGAGGCCCAGCACCTGGGCGACGATGTCGACCAGGGTGATCTTCACGAAGCGGAGGTGACGGGCGAGGTCGGCGCGGAACTGCGTCGAGATCCCGTTGAGGAGGAACGTCGAGGAGAGCACGACGGTCAGCAGCTGGAGCCGGTCGTCGCCGTAGAGGGCGGCGATCGGCCAGGAGGCCGCGATGACCACCAGGGTGAGGGTGAGGCCGATGCCCGAGTTCATCCAGAACAGGTTGCTCTTCTGGCCCGGCGTGATCTCCTTCGCCTGGATGGCGGCGGAGGAGAGGCCGAAGTCGCGGAAGATCTCGCCGATGCCGATGATCGCCGTGACCATCGCGAGCAGGCCGTAGTCGGCCGGCGAGAGCAGGCGCGCGAGGACGACGATGCCGCCCAGCTGGACGGCGATGCGGATCGCCTGCCCGCCGATGGTGACGGCGGCGCCGCGGCTCGCCGAGCGGCTGAGGCTCGGTGACGGCTTCTGCGTGGTCCCGGTCATCGGGTCGAGCCCTTCTTGGTGGCGATCGCGCCCTCGTAGGCCTTCTTGAGCTGGAGTCCGAGCACGTCCCAGTCTCGACCGGAGAGGGCGGGGAGCCCCTCCGGCGGCCGGGTGCGCGTGCGCTCGAGAGCGGCGGTGATCAGCTCGGGGGTGAGCTCGCCGTCGTACTCGATCACCCAGTCGCTGCCGACCTCCTCGGCCAGGGCCGTGTTGGTGGGCGTGCGAGGCACCAGGATCGGCCGGCCGAGCGACAGGGCGACCAGGATCGAGCCGGAGTTGTGCATCTCGCGGTAGGGAAGGACGATCAGCTCGGCCCGGCCGATCTCGTCGACCATCTCGGCGTCGTCGACCCGGCGGAGCGTGGTGCGCACCCGGGTGTCGCGGGCGGCCCGCTCCTCGACCAGCTCGCGCTGGCCCGTGCTGGGGCTGCCGACCACGTGCAGGGAGAGGGAGTCGTCCTCCACGCCGCGGAACACGTCCATCAGCTCGACGACGCCCTTGTACGGGCGGATGATGCCGAAGTAGAGGACGCGGCCGTGCTCGCGCTCGGGCAGCGGGTGCTGCGCGAACTGGTCGCGGTAGTGGCCGTGCAGCACGGTGACGGCGGGCGCCCGGCCGGGAGCGACGGTCGTCGGGTTCAGGCGGACGAACAGGTCGGTCGCGCGGTCGACCCGGGCCAGCGAGCGGCGCTCGGCGGCGGGACCGAGCTCGTGCGGGTGCAGGTTGTGCACCGTCCGCACGAGCGGGATGCGCTGGAGCGCGAGGCGCACCAGCAGCACGTCGAGGGCGCGGCGGCGGAGGAAGCGGTGCAGCGGGCTGCGGCCGCGGATCATCAGCTCGGGCCAGTGCACGTGCAGCACGTCGTAGTCGGCGAGCAGGGCGCTGCGCCAGGAGAAGAACAGCAGCTCGACGCCGGGCGCCAGGCCGTCGACGATCGAGTCGACGTACTGCGTGGTCGAGTCCGGCGGCGCGAGCGACTGCTGGACGACGAGCGCGGCCGGCGACGAGTCGTTCCTGCGGGCGAGGCGGCTCATCGCTCGCCCCGCATCCCGACGGCCATCGGCGCGTCGAAGATCCTCGCCCCGAGGGGCTGGCGCATCCGGATGCCCTTCGAGAAGTCGGGGACGTGCACCGGGTTGAGGCAGATGATGACGAGGAATCCCAGGAGCAGGTGGCTGGGGCGGACCGCGTCGATGGCGTTGTAGCCGGCGAGGCAGACCATGAAGCCGAGCAGGCCCGCCGCAGGACCGACGTCGCGACGGCTGAGCGTGGCGCCGAACATCGCGGCCACCATGATCACGAAGAGCAGCAGGCCGGGGATGCCGACGCTGATCAGCAGCTGCAGGAAAGAGTTCTCGATGACGACGTCCGAGAACCGCCTGCCGCTGATGCCGGACGTCGCCGCTCCGGAGCCGAGCCAGTGCGTGAGCTCGGCCGCCTTCAGCGACACGGTCACCGCGAGGTCGCGGGCGCCGGCCGAGATGGAGGCGTCGAGGTTGTTGTTGCGGGCGGTGACGGGCTCGAAGTTCAGGACTCCGACACCCGCGACGAGCCCGGCGATCAGGATCGAGCCGGGCCGGAGCAGCGAGCGGTTCGGGTTGAGGAAGCCCACGGCGACGAGCGCGACGATGACCGCGACGGCGATGGCCGCCATCGGTCCGCGCGAGACGGTCGCGACGACGCCGCCCGAGGCCAGGATGCCCAGCAGCAGGTCCGACTTGCGGGAGCCCTGGAGCCAGGAGCCGAACGCGAGACCGGCGCCCACCGTGAGGAAGGTGCCGGCGAGCAGCGGGTGGCCGAAGGTGATCTCGGCGCGGTAGAGCGACCAGTGCTGGTCCTGCTCGTAGCCGAGGGCGCCGTAGACGGCACCGAGGATCGGGGAGCTCTGCGCGACCAGCTCGAGGGCGGCGTAGAGGGCGAGCAGCCCCGAGAGGATCACCCACGTCTTGCGCAGCAGCACGGCCTCGCGCTGGGCGTCGAAGACGAGCATCGGCACGCCCACGCAGATCGCGAAGCTGAACATCCACGAGACGCCCTCGGTCGCGTAGGAGCTGCGCACCGTCGCCAGGGCCGACCAGAGCATGAGGGCGATGAACGCGAGGATCACCACGGCCCGCCACGGGGAGAGCACGAGCTCGCGGGTCCAGGCCTTGACGGGGGCGCGCCACAGCTCGGGAGCGAGCCCGCGCCGGATCGCCCAGATCACGAGGATGACGGCCCAGAGCGTCATGCGGAACGTCAGGGTCGAGGGGGTCAGCGGCGTCGGGACGAGCGCGAAGAACGCGAGCGCCATCGCCGGCAGCCAGTGCGCGGGGACCCGCAGCAGCACGTAGGCTCCGACGATGCCGCCGACTCCGGCGGCGATCACCAGGAGGCCGGTGCCCGGCTCCCGGGTCGAGAAGATGTACCCCATCCCGAGGACGATCACCAGGGCGACCGAGAAGAGCGCGCCGACGAGGAGTCGTCGCGGGAGGATGTCGATCACGTCAGGGAGTCCTTCTGGCGTCGGAGCGGAGTGGTGGAGGAGGGGGCGGGCGGTGCGGCACTCACGGGAGTGGTCCCGTCGGCCTCGATGAGGATCGCGATGCCCTCGCGAGCCGCCTCTCGGCGGCTGGGACGCCTGCGATGCCGTGCCCTCCTCCTCCACTGCTCGACCCTGGCGCCGACCCCCGGGGAGGAGGGGTCGCGTCGGTCCTGCCGCGGATCAGGCGGGGCCCTCCTGGAGCCAGCGGCGGAAGGTCCCGACCGAGTCCTTGTTGGTGAAGTCCGGGACGACATGGCCGCCCTCGTAGCCGGCGCTGTTGTGGTAGGCGATCGTCGCCTCCTTGGCGACGGGGAGCGCGAGGCGGCGGAGGCGTCCGCCGTGCAGCTCGGCGGGAGCGAGCTGGTCGGCCGTGCCGGCGCTGACGCGCAGACGCATGCCCTGCCAGGCGGACTGCGGCAGCCGGGCGGGGTTGGTCGCGCGCATCAGCGCCCGGTCTCCGCCGTACACCGCGAGGACGCGGTTCGGCTGGCTGTCGTCGCGCGCCGCGAGGTCCTCGACGTCGAAGACGCTGCTGGCGTGGTAGGCCCCGTAGATGTTCGGCACCATCTTCTTCGCGTAGGCCCAGCACATCATCGCGCCGCCGCCGGAGTTCGAGCGGAGGAAGCTCCCGCGGACGTTCCAGAGGCTCTGCACCCAGGCTGTGGCGGCCGTCTGCACGGCGAGCGCCGTGGGGTTGGTGTAGTTGCTCGGGCCGCCGAAGTCCGGGCAGATGCTGACGAAGCCCAGGTCGACGAGCGGATCGGCCGAGTAGAAGTAGGCCTTGTCGAGGGCCCTGAAGCTGCTGCCGCTGGCGTGGTAGAACCAGGCGACCGGCACCGAGGAGCCTGATTTCGGCTTCGCCGAGTGCGGGACGAAGAGGCGGGTGGAGTCGCTGCCGATCTTGACATCGATGATCTCGTAGGGCTTGTTGCCGCTCTTCGAGAACTTGGTGTCGAGGCGCGAGACCTCGCCCGGGAGCCTCGGGATCACGCTGTAGTTCGGCGCAGCGAGCGCCGGGGTCGCCACCAGCGCGGAGGCGGTCGCGGCGGCTCCGACAGCGGAGGCGGCGAGCAGGAGGCGGCGCGAGAGGCCGCGCGGGGTGTCAGTCATATCGAGAATCCTTCGGAGCTTTCGCCATCAGTGTCGAGTCGGCCGACCATTCCGAATTCGACGCACATGAAGTGACGTCCGGCCCCCCAACCCATTCGAGAGTGTACGGGCCGCGGATGACGCGTGGATGTCGTTCTCATCACGTCTGGTCGCTCGGGCGGGGATCAGCGGGAGGAGGGGAAGAGACGGCGGGAGAGGCCCGAGGACTTCTCGGCCGTCTCGTGCACCACGAAGGGCACGGCGGAATCGGCGGAGACGACCCGCCTCGCCGCGGCGAGTTCGAGCGTCTCGCGGGAGAGGCCCTCGATGTCGACGGTGACCGCGAGGCCGGAGTCGGCCAGGCGCGTGGCGATCTGCACCTGGTGGTCGTCGACGTGCTCGCCGAACGAGGCGCGGCGCGGGACCAGGATCGGCACCCGGCCCTGCTCGATGGCGCTGAGCGCGGTGCCCACTCCCCCGTGCGCGATGACGACGTCGGCCGCCTTCATCGCGGCGTTGAGCTCGTCGTGCGGCACGGAGTGGCGGCCGTCGATCCCGAGCCCGGAGACGTCGTTCGCTCCGGTCTGCCAGAGCACCTCCACGCCCTCGAGCAGCGGCGCGAGCGCGGCGAAGAAGCGGGGGAACGGGTAGCCGTCCTGCGTGCCGACCGAGACCACGGCGCGGCGGATCGGCTGCGGGACGACGTCCTCGACGCGGTAGGTGTCGAAGATCGAGCCGCCGAAGCTCCAGCGGTCGTCGGCCCAGGAGCGGTACTGGGTGTAGGTCGAGACGGCGGGGACCCGGGCGAGGATCCGACCGGTCATCGACGGGCCGAGCACGCGGGCGGCGCTCTCGATGTAGTGCGCGGGGATGCCGCGCGAGGCCGCGAGCGGCAGGAAGGAGAGGGCGGGGCTGGCGCCGGTGCTGAAGACGGCGTCGAAGGACCCGCGGGCCAGCAGGGAGCGGCCGATCATCGCGTTGCGGAGCACCGGCACCACGGCGCGGGGCGGCGGATCGGCGAGGTGGGTCACGCGCCGGTCGGCGAGGAGGGTGCGGCTGAGGGCGCTGTCGACGGTCGCCCAGTGCTGCTCCTCCGGGTCGACTCCGAGGAGCCCCGAGAGCGCGAACATCTCCTTGAGATGCCCGCCGCCGGAGCAGACGAAGAGATACGAAGCCATACGCGCCTTCACTGGTGATGATCGAGATAACAGGCGTGTGGATGATCGATCGTCCGCCGAGAACGACCCCCCGGTCCCTGGTGCAGAAGTCGCCCGATCATAGCAGGGAGGGTCTCCGAGGGGCACTTCTCTGAGAGAACTGTTCACCTCGCCGGAAAGCGATAGGGGCTCATTCGACAGGCGATATCCGCTCACTTCTCCGTAGGGTGGAAAGCGATATCCGCTCGATTCGGGGATGGCCGGGAACGTCGCTCGGCACCCCGATAGCGGACCGGCCGATTCCCGTCGATCACCTGCACCGCACGGGCCGCGCGCGTAGCGTCGGACCACCGGCGCAGAGGCCGGTCGACCCAGGAGGAGCGCCATGAGCGACAACGAGCAGAACAGCCCCGTGATGGACGGAGCCGAGGACGCCAGCAACGACGAGAAGCTCGGCGGCCTGATCGACCAGGTCGAGCACGACCACGGAGCCGAGGGCGCCGGCGCGATGGCCGACGCGCTCCGCGACCGCGCCGACGAGACCGACACCGAGATCACCGAGGAGTCGGACGCGTCCGGCCCGGTCGAGGACAGCGGCACCGCCCAGGTCTGAGCGACGGGGCCCGGAGGACGACTCCGGGCCCCGCTCCCTGATCGCTGGGGAGAGCGGTGGGCCCTCCGGATCGCTCGTCAGAGCGGCCCGGCGAGCGCCGCCCGATGTGCACCGGAGCGGCCCGGTGAGCGCCGCCCCACCCCCAAAGCCCTGTTTGACGGTGCGGGAGCCGCCGGTCACCATGGCCGCATGTCCTCTCTCGACGAGCTGCGCGCCACCGCGCATCCGATCCGCCTCCGCCTGCTGTCCCTGGTGACGGGAGCGGCGATGAGCGCCGCGGAGGCCGCCCGCGAGCTGCAGCTGTCGCAGGCGACGGCGAGCTACCACTTCCGCGTGCTGGAGCGCGCCGGGCTCGTGGCCGTCGTCGAGACCGTGCGCCTGCGGGGCGGCGAGGCGAAGAGGTACCGGCACGAGGCCTCCGGAAGGCCCTTCGACGTGACCGCGTCAGTGGACGCCGGGCCGGAGGAGGAGCGGGACCTGCACCTCGAGGCCCTGATCGAGGAGCTCCGGCGGCGCTCGTCGAGCCGGGCGGACGGTCCTCAGCTCTCGACGGACGCGGAGCTCTGGGTCGACCCCGAGGTCTGGCGGCGGGTCGTGCGGCACGTCGGGGAGGCGTCCGCGCTGCTGCACGCGGCGGCCCGGCCGCCGAGGACGCCCGGTACCGCGCCGGTGTCGATGACGACCGCGATGTTCCCGCTCCGCCGGCCGTGACCCGCGACGGGCGGGGGCCGCTGGCGCACGGTCCTCTTGCGCACGGCCCCTTCCGCTGGCTCCTCGCCGCCCGCACGACCGGCGTCCTCGGCAACGCCGTCGCTCCGATCGCCCTGGCCTTCGCCGTGCTGGACCTGACGGGCTCGCCGACGGACCTCGGACTCGTCGTCGCCGCGCGCTCCCTCGCCAACGTCGCCGTCCTGCTGCTCGGCGGCGTCCTCGCCGACCGGCTCCCCCGCTCCGTGATCCTCGTCGGCACCTCGCTCGCGGCAGCAGCCACTCAGGCCGCGGTCGCCGTGACGGTGATCACGGGGACGGCGACCGTCGCGGCCCTGGTCGTGCTCAGCGTGCTCAACGGCGCCGTCGCGGCGATGAGCCTGCCCGCCGCGGCCGCCCTCGTCCCCGAGACGGTGCCGGTCGGCGAGCTCCGCCCGGCCAACGCCCTGCTCCGCCTGGGCCTGAACGCCGGGAGCATCGTCGGCGCCTCGGGCGGAGCCGCGCTCGTCGCACTGGTGGGTCCCGGGTGGGGGCTGGCGGTCGACGCCGCTGGCTTCGCCCTGGCCGCGGTCCTCTACTCCCGTGTGCGGCTGCCGCGGACGGTCCGCTCGGGCCCGGGCGCCTCCGTCCTCGCCGACCTCCGCGAGGGGTGGCGGGAGTTCACGAGCCGGCGCTGGGTGTGGATCGTCGTGGCGCAGTTCACCGCCGTCAACGCCGCGTTCGTCGGCGCGACCACGGTCCTCGGCCCGGTCGTCGCCGACCGGTCCTTCGGCCGAGCGGCATGGGGACTCGTGATCGCCGCGCAGACCGTCGGCCTGGTGATCGGGGCCGTGATCGCGCTGCGCTGGCGGCCCCGCCGGGCGCTCGGGGCGGGCGTCGCCCTCATGGCGGTGACGGCCGTCCCGGTCGCCGCCCTCGGGATCCTCCCGGCGCTCCCCGCCCTCCTCCTCGCCTTCGCCCTCGGCGGAGTCGCGCTCGAGATCTTCGCCATCGCCTGGGACCAGTCGCTGCAGACCCACGTCCCGCGCGAGGCGCTCGCCCGGGTTTACTCCTACGACATGGTCGGCTCCTTCCTCGCCGTGCCGCTCGGGGAGGCGCTCGTGGGCCCGCTCGCCGACCTCGTCGGGCTCGACCGCACCCTGCTCGGCTGCGCCGCGGTCGTCCTCGTCGCCTCGCTCCTCGCGGCCTCCAGCAGGAGCGTCCGCGGGGTGGGCACGGACCGTCCGCGGCCGCAGACGCTCTAGCGCGTCCCGGGAGGCGCGGGTGAGGGGACGACCGGTCGGAGGTGTCGGAGAATCGCGGCCGCGACCGCCCCGGGGGCCTCGCGCTGCACGAAGTGGCCGACGCCGTCGAGCTCGATCAGCTCCCGGCCTGCGGAGAAGTACCGGCCGTTCGCCCGTGCGAGGGCGGGCGTCTCGCAGCCGTCGGCCGTCCCGAGGAGGAAGGTCGTCGGCGCGTCGAGGCGCGGCCAGGCGTCGAGGGCCTCCTGCGCGGCGCGGTACACGGCCCGGCCGGGCGCCTCCCCGGCGCCGTGCCGGTAGTAGTCGACGACGGTGTCGGCGAAGCCGCTGGTCGCCGTCGCCGCGAGGACCTCCTCCAGGGCCTCCGACGGGAGGGAGCCCGGAGGCGACCACTCCCGCCAGGCCCAGCGGACGAGCTGCGCCGGGTCGCCCCGGAACGCCTCCGCTCCCGCGGCCGTGCAGAGCCAGTAGCGGTACCAGGCCGCGGCGGCGTCGTCGAGGACCTCGCCGCCGCTCAGCTCGCTCGACGGTCCGTACGCGGTGGCGAGGGTGACCAGTGCGCCGACCCGCTCGGGCGCGAGCGCCGCGACGGCGTGAGCGCTCCGTGCTCCCCAGTCGTGGCCGACGAGCACGACAGGCCCGAGGTCGAGCGCCTCGAGGAGATCGAGCAGGTCGGTGGCCAGCGCGGCCACCTGCCCGGACCGCGCCCCGGGGTCGACGACGCGAGTCCGCCCGACCCCGCGCAGGAAGGGGCGCACCACCCGGAGCCCGGGGGGAAGCAGCTCCAGGACGTCGTCCCAGGTGGCGGGGACGTCGGGGAAGCCGTGCACGAGCACGAGCGGAGTGCCGTCCACCGGTCCCTCGTCGAGGTAGTGGATGTCGGTGAAGCGCGTGGACAGGACGCGCGCACCTGTCCCCTCCTGCTCCGGCCCGTCCGAACGGGAGTGCCGCGGCCCGCTCACGGGCGGTAGAGGGAGTCGACGGGGACCTCGCGGCTCGAGCCGTCCCGGGTGGTGATCGTGACCGTGCCGGCGGGCCCGGCGGCGAGACCGTCGGACGAGGGCCACCAGGCGGTCCAGGAGCCGCCCTCGAGGGTCGCGACGACCGGCTCGACGCCGGCCTCGTTCAGCACCACCGATTCCACGTCCGCGCCCGCGAAGCCGACCGCGTAGATCAGAGCGGCGTCCCCCTCTCCGACGGTTCCGGCCGAGCTGAGCTGGACGGCGTCCGCGGCGAGGGGGCCGACCGGTGCGGCGTCCGCCACCTCCCACATCCCCGCGCCGTTCCCGGCGCTGAGGCAGTAGTAGAGGGAGTCGTCGAAGCGGTAGATCATCGAGGCGGCGTCGCCGCGCGCGTCGAGGTGCGAGACCTCCGCCGGCCCGGCCTCGCCGTTGGGGCTCTGCAGGTTCGTCGCGCACCACTGCGTCGCCGACTGCCCGAGCTCGGAGCTCGGCAGGATGCGCTCGGGGATCGCGGTCCAGGAGGCGAGCACCGCGCGGTTCAGCCCGACGGAGCCGGTGCCGGGGATGAGACCCGGGACCACGACGACCACCGCGGCTGCGGCTGCGGCGGCCAGGAGCACGGTCGCCGCGCCGGCGACGGCCCAGTCGCGGGGGCGGAAGAAACGGGGAGCGGCCGCGTCCTCGCTGACCAGGATCTCGCCGAGGAGCGCGTCCCGACGTGCGGCCTCGGCAGCGGTGAGGGAGGTGCGGGGCTCGGCGTCGTGGGCGCGGAGCAGGTCGAGGAGCTGGTCGGTCATGAGAGGGTCCGTTCTGCCGTGCCGGAGAGGATGGTGGAGTCGAGGGGGGCGAGCAGCGCCGCCAGCCGCCGCTTCGCGCGGGTGAGCCGCATCGCGTAGGCGGTCCGGGAGCAGCCGAGCACCTGCGCCGCCTCGGCCTGCGGGAGGTCCTCCCACACGTGGAGGGCCAGAGCCTCCTGCTCGACGAGGGGCAGCCGCTTCCACGCGCTCTCCAGGTCGAGGCGGTCGCCGACCGACGGGTCGGCCTGCTCCTCCGCGGCGAGGGTCCCGATCCGCACGGCCAGCGCCTGCCGGCGGTTCTCGCCGCGGGCGGCGTTGAGGATCGCGTGCCGGGCCGTGCCGAACAGCCAGGGCCGCACGTTCTCCGGCAGGTCCTGCCGGCGACGCCAGGCGGCGAGGAAGGTCTCGCCGACGATGTCGTCGACCGTCGCGGCGGGAGCGCGGCGGCGGACGAAGCGGGGCAGGTCGTCGTAGTGGGCGCGGTACAGCTCGGAGAAGTCGTCTCGGGAGCGGATGCTCATGGTTCCCCTTTCGCGGAGTCACAGGTACATGTCCGGCTGCGGCGGCGGTGCAACATCCGTGTCGGCGGGAGTCCCGCTGGGGCGGTGGCCGCGGCGTCCTGCGCGGCGCTCCGTGTCCGGGCAGGATCCACCGCGCGGGGGAGGTCCTGCGAGCGGCAGGCGGCGATCCGTGTCGACCGCACGCCGGAGAGGAGGGGCCCTCGGCGGGTGGCGGGCTGTCGGAGGGAGCAGCGGACGCGCGGTCATCCCCGAGGCGCACCGGACGCGACTCCCGGACGACGCACCGGACTCCTCCGGCCCGGGACTCTGCAGAACGCCGCCGAGCCTCTGCTCCCGGCGCCCGTCCCGCCCCAGGAGACCCTCGTGAACCGCGCCCTCGCCCTCGCCGCCGCCTCAGCCCTCGTGGTCGTCGATGTCGTCCAGCACGCCGCTGACGCCCGATGACCGGCTCCGGGAAGCCGGCCGGCGATCAGGCTCCGCTCCGCCTCACGCTCGTGCACGTCGACTTCTGGTCGGCCGTGAAGCTCTCGTTCCTGCTCGGCCTCGCGCTCGCGGTACTCGGCCTCGTCGCCGTCCTGGTCGCCCATCCGCTGCTCGTGCACTCGGACCTCTTCACCCAGGCCGACACGCTCCTCGGGCAGGTCGTCGGCGATCAGATCGACCTCGACGCGATCCTCTCGCTGCCGAACGTGCTGGGCTTCGCGCTCGTCGGAGCCGTGCTGAACACCGTCGTCGCCACCGCCCTGGGCGGGGTGGGGGCGCTGCTCTTCGGATCCGCCGCCGCCCTCGCGGGCGGGCTCCCGGTCGGCCTCGCTCGGCAGTGAGGGGCTCCGCTCCGACTGGGCCGCGAGCCCTCCCTCGGGAACCGGGGACGGACGGTCGTCACCGAGGAGCGGCGCCTGCTCGGGCTCAGCGGCGACGACCATGTCGCGCCCGGACGCGGGGGTGAGGAGCTCGCGCAGCCAGAGGCGGTTCACGGCGTGCAGACGGGGATGATCGAAGCGGTATTCCAGCACCGCGTTCGGCTGCACGAGGATCGCGTGCGAGCGCGGCTCCGACTCCTGCAGCGTCCTCCAGGTCAAGCGGAACGGCTGCCCCTGCTCCATCCGCGCGCGCACGGCGATCCGCACGTTCGCGAGCGTCCGGCCCTCGAACTCGATCCGGCGCCGCCAGGCGCCGAAGATCAGCACTCCCACGGGGGCTCTCCTCATCGTGTCGGTCGAGCAGCCCGCAGAACGGCGGGGGCGGCGGGCGCGAGGCTCGCAGGGCCGGACCGCCATCGGACGGTCCGGTCGTGGGGACCGGAGTAGAGGTGGGTCCGAGGCTGGTCCCTTCCCGGAGGTGCGCGGACGGAGTGCGCTCCCGCGTCAGTCGGCGAAGATGGCGCCGACCGGCTCGCGCTTCTCGGCCTGGAAGCGGTCCTCGGCGCGGCCGAGAGCCCAATAGGCCGAGAGCGAGAGCGCCCGGCGCTCCACGCCCCACTCGTCCTGCAGGAGGGCGCGCAGCTGCTTCATCGCGGTGCGCTCGCCGTGCGCGAAGACCTCGAGCACGCACTCGGGCCTCGGCTCGGCCCGGACGGCCGCGACCAGCGCCCGGCCGGCCTCGAGACCGCCGCGGTGCAGCCAGCGCACCTCCACTCCGGCCGGGGCGGGAAGATCGAGCTCGTCGGCGGCCGAGTCGACCTCGATCAGGACCAGGCCGCGGGCGTGCGCGGGCATCCCCTCGAGGGCGGAGGCGATCGCCGGCAGAGCGGAGTCGTCGCCGAGCAGCAGGTGCACGGCCTCGGGGTCGGCGCTCGGCGACCAGGCGCCACCGGGCGCGGAGAGGGCGATACGGTCGCCGGGTGCCGCGGCGAGCGCCCACGGCCCCGCCACCCCTTCGTCGCCGTGCACGACGAAGTCGACGGCGATCGAGCGCCGCTCGAGGTCGACCGAGCGGACGGTGTAGGTGCGGCGCACGGGCAGCTGCTCGGGGGCGACGCTGGCCCGGAGCGCGTCGAGGTCGAAGGGCGGCTGGAGGTCGGAGCCGCGCGGCGGGAGCAGGAGCTTCGCGTAGCGGTCGGTCGCGGCGAGGCGCTCGGGGTCGGACTCGGCGAGGAACGCGTCGAGCCCGTCGCCGCCGAGGTGCACGCGGATCAGGTGGCCGGTGAGGCGCTCGGTCCGCAGCACGGTGAGCACGTGCTGGCTGCGGGCACGGCGCGGGCGGTCGGGGGACGGGGCGGCGTCGGTCATCCGTCCAGCATGCCCGGTCGTGCTCGGTGCGGGCCGAGTGCAGGCCGCTCGCGGGCGGGCGCCGAGGGGTCACGATCGGTCGCTTCGGGAGGGAGGAAGGAGCCGTTCGTGACGCATCGGAGCAGGCCGATGCGAGGCCGGGACGTCGCGGCGGTGCCGAGCGCGAGGCGGCGGCGCGGGCGCGCGTACGGACGAGTGGGCGCCGAGGGGTCACGAACGGTTGCTTCCGACGGGCGGAGGGGACCGTTATCGACGCATCGGAGCGGGCCGGGGGCACGGCCGGGACATCCCGGCGCCGAGCGCGAGGCGGCGGCGCGGGCGCGCGTGCGGACGAGCGGGCGTCGAAGGGTCACGAACGGTCGCTTCGGGAGGGAGGAAGGAGCCGTTCGTGACGCATCTGAGCAGGCCGAGGCGAGGCCGGGGCATCGCGGCGGGGATCCGCGCGAGGCGGCGGCGCGGGCGGGCGTACGGACGAGCGGGCACCGAGGGGTCACGAACGGTCGCTTCGGGAGGACGGAAGGAGCCGTTCGTGACGCATCGGAGCAGGCCGGGGCGAGGCCGGGGCATCGCGGCGGGGATCCGCGCGAGGCGGCGGCGCGGGCGGGCGCTGATCCGTCGCTCACGGCCCGCGGAGGAGCGCAGGACGGGCCGTCAGCGACGGATCGGAGCGGGCGGCCGGAGGCCGGGCCGACGGAGCGGAGCGGACAGCAGCGCCCGTCGGCGGAGCGGGCGGCGCCGCGGCCGGTCAGCGACGGGTGGGAGCGGGCCGCCGGAGGCCCGGACCGACGGAGCGGAGCGGACAGCAGCGCACGTCGGCGGAGCGGGCGACGCCGCGGCCGGTCAGCCCGGCGCCCGCGGGCGGGGCGGGCGGCGCCGCGGCCGACGGAGGGGAGCGGACAGCAGCGCACGTCGGCGGAGCGGGTGGCGCCCCGGCGGACGGCCCGGCCGACGGCCCGGCGGGCGGCCGGTGGCGCGAGGTGCGCTCGCGCGGGGCGCGGCGGCGGGGGCGCGCCTACTCTCGCGGGATGACTGCGACGGCTCCGCGACTCCGGCACGACCGACTGGTCGCCCCCGACGTGCTGCGCGGAGTGGCGGTGGCGGCCATGCTCGTCGCGCACGCGATGCCGCTCGTGCCGAGCGCCCGCACGGGGGTCGTCGGGTTCCTGGCGTGGAACGTCAACGATCTCGCGTCACCGCTGTTCGCGCTGGTGATGGGGATGTCGGCGGCCCTGGTGCTCGCGCGGCCCGGTGCCTCCCCCGGGCGGGTGCTGCTGCGGAACGCGATCCGCGGCGCGGTGCTCGTGGCGCTCGGCGTCTGGCTCGAGACCTGGGGCAGCTGGATCGCGATCGTGCTGCAGTACCTCGGCGTCGTGCTCGTGCTCGGCACGCCGCTGCTGCTCCTCCGCTCCCGGATCATCGCCGCGCTGGCCGCCGTGCTCGCGCTCGCCGCCGGGCCCGTGAACGCCGCGGTCGCCGCCGCCGCACCCGGCTCTCCGCTCGCCGTCTGGCTCTTCACCGGGCCGAGCTACCGCGCGACCAACCTGCTCCCCTTCTTCCTCCTCGGAGCCCTGCTGCTGCGGCACGGCGCGCAGCGCGACCGGCTGCTGCCGGTGCTCGCGGCGGTCGCGGTCGTCGCGTACCCGGTGCGGCCGCTGGTCGCGCTCCTGCTCGGCGTGGAGTCGCCCTCCGGCAGCCTCCCGGACACCCTGCACGACCTCGGGCTCGTGCTCCTGGCCTACGTCGCGGTGGTGCTGTCGACCACGTCGCGCTCCCCCGCTGTCCAGCGGCTGCTGGTGCCGCTCCGGGCGATCGGCACGCTCGCGCTCTCGATCTACGTGCTGCAGGTGGCTCTCGTCGCAGCGCTCGCGCGGGCGGGCCTCGGCTACTCCGCCGACACTCCGCTCGCCGCTCTCGCCCTCGTGCTCGGTTTGTGCACGGCCGCCGTGCTGTGGTGGCGGTTCCTCGGTGCCGGCCCCGTCGAGCGGCTGACGGCGCGGCTCACCGGGCTCGTGCCGCGCTGAGCCCCCGGCGGCCCGGACGAAGCCCGCTGCGGCCCGCGGCGAGCTCGCCTGAGCCCGCGTCGGGCCGCGGCGACCCCGGCTGAGCCCCCGGCACCCGACGGCCCGCGCACGGGCCGCCGGGCGTCCCCTCCCTCAGCGCGCGAGCGCCGACGCCTCCTTCGCGAGGGCCGGGCCGTGCGCCGCGAGCACCAGGTCGCGCACCGCGGTGGCCGGGAGCGACGCGGCTCCGGCCGGCAGCAGGTCCGCGTCCGAGGCCAGCACGAGCGGAGTGTCCGACGACGAGGACGGCAGCCTCCCGTGCGTGCCGCGCACGAGCGACGCGTCCAGGGGCACCAGGTTCATCGCGTAGCGCAGCCCCAGTGCCTTCTTGGCCAGGTTGCCCGCCGCCTTCGCCTTCACCAGCGGGTCGGCCGGATCGAAGAAGAGCTCGGCCGGGTCGTAGCCGGGCTTGCGGTGGATGTCGACGCCGCGGGCGAAGTCGGGCGCGCGGTCGTCGTCGAGCCAGTAGTAGTAGGTGAACCACGCCCCCGGCCGGGCGACCACGACGAACTCGCCCGAGCGCTCGTGGTCGAGGCCGTAGCGGGCCTGCGCCTCCCGGTCGAGCACCTCGTCGACGCCGTCGAGCCCCTCGAGGATCGAGCGCACCCGCGGCAGGTCCGCCGCGTCCTGCACGTAGACGTGCGCGACCTGGTGGTCGGCGACGGCGAACGCGCGCGACGTCCACGGGTCCAGCTGCTCCCGGCCGTCCTGCACGTAGACCTCGAGCAGGCCCTCGCGGCGGAGCGCCCGGTTCACGTCGACCGGGGTGTCGGCGTCGGCGATCCCGTACTCGGCGACCACGATCACCGACGCGCCCAGCGCCTCCGCGTCGTCGAGCAGCGGAGCGAGCACCACGTCGAGCTCCGACGCGGCCCGGCGCGCCTCGGGCGAGTCCGGTCCGAAGCGCTGGAGGTCGTAGTCGAGGTGCGGCAGGTACGCCGTGGTCAGCTCGGGCGGGCCGGAGCCGTCGCCCGCCAGCACGTGCCGGGTCGCGTCGACCATCCACTGGGTCGAGCGGAGCGACGCGGTCGGCCCCCAGTACTGGAACAGCGGGAAGGCGCCGAAGCGCGAGACCAGCTCGTCGTGCAGCGCCGGCGGGCGCACGTACGCGTCCGGCGACTTGCGGCCGTCGGCGTGGTAGATCGGGCGCGGAGTGACGGTGACGTCGGTCGACGCCCCCATCGCGTACCACCAGCCGATGTTGGCCGCGCGGTACGGCTCCCCGCTCAGCCGGCGTGCGGTCTCCCAGACCTTCTCCCCCGTGACCAGGCGGTTGTGCTGGCGCCACAGGTGCACCTCGCCGAGGTCGCGGAAGTACCAGCCGTTGCCGACGATCCCGTGCTGCGCGGGCATCGTGCCGGTGAGCATGGTCGACTGCACGCTGCAGGTGACCGCGGGCAGGACCGTGTCCAGCGGCAGGCGCCCGCCCCCGCGGGCCAGCCGCGAGAGGCGGGGCATGTCGGCGAGCGCCGTCGAGGTCAGCCCGACCACGTCGAGCAGCAGCACGGGCCTCACAGCGCCGCCGCCTGCGGGAGGAGGGGCGCCAGCAGCGCCTCTCGGGAGGCGGGCGTGAGCAGGTGCGCGGCCGCCCAGGCGAGCTCGGCGCCGATGCCCGTCGAGAGGTCGCTCGGGGCGTCGGCGAGCACCGACCAGGTGTAGGTCTCGACGTCGAGGTGGATCTCGTCGTACGGCCAGGCGGCGTCCACCGCCGAGACCGCCTCCGCCAGAACGGCAGTGGTCGCCGAGAGCGGCGCCTCCGGCCGGTGGTGCAGCGGCACGTGGAAGTGCACGCGCCACGGGCCGGTGCCGGGGAGCGTGTCCAGCGCCTCGGGCAGGTCGTCGACGCGGAGCACTCCGTCGATCCCGTTCTCGCGGGTCTGGTGCAGGTAGCGCTTCTCGACGAACGGGGTGAGCGCGGCGCGGCCCGAGGGGTCCTCCAGGTGGAGCGCGGCCGAGGCCTGCACCTTGACCACGCGCAGGCCCGCGTCGCGGATGCGGCGGACGGCCGAGGCCGGGTCGGCGAAGGAGACGGCGAGGTGGCAGGTGTCGAGGCACACGCCCACGTACGCCGGGTCGACCACTCCGATGCGCGGGTGCAGCCAGTCGACGACGTCGTCCACGGTGTCGAGGATGCAGCCGGGCTCGGGCTCGATCGCCAGGCGGATCGCGTGGCCCGTGGAGCGGCGCAGGTCGCGCAGCTCCTCGACGAGCCGGGCGAGGTTCCGGCAGGCGGCCTCGTCCTGCTCCCGCCCCCAGCCCTCGCGCCAGCCCAGCGGCAGCGTCGAGATGCTGCCGTCGGCGCCGGCGGGCAGCAGGTCGGCCAGGATCCGCGCGCAGTCGATCGTGTACTGCAGGCGCTCCGGCGTGGTCCAGTCGGGGCGGTAGACGTCGAGCTTCACGACCTCGGCGTGGAACGCGGCGTACGGGAACGCGTTGAGCGTGCGCACCTCCAGGCCGTTGCGCTGCAGGGCCGCGCGGAGGACGGCGCGGTCCTCGGCGCTGGCGACCAGGCGGGCCGCGAGGTCACGCGGGATCCACAGGCCGACTCCGACCAGGGCGAGCCCGGCGGCCACGCGCGCGGGTCCGGCGTAGACGTCGAGCTGGCGGACGACTCCGGCCAGGTCCTCGGCGGGATGGACGTTGGTGCAGTAGGAGAGGTGCATCACACGACCTCCGCCACGCGCGGCGCGCCCCGGAGCACGGAGTTGCCCTCGAAGGTGCGGCCGGCCGACTCCTGCACGTCGAAGCCCGCGACGGGCGAGAGGTCCAGGCGTCCGCTCTGCCCGTAGAACTCGACCGGGTTCTGCCAGAGCAGCCGGTCCACGTCTCCCGCGCTGAAACCGGCGACGAGGAGGAGGCGGCCGGTCTTCGCGGTTGTGAGCGGGTCGGAGCGGCCCCAGTCGGCGGCGGAGTTGACCAGCACGCGGTCCAGCCCGATCCGCTCGACCAGCGTCACCAGGCGCGTCTCGTCCATCTTCGTGTCGGGGTAGATGGAGAATCCCATCCAGCAGCCGGAGTCGCGGACCGCGTCGACGGTGACCTCGTTGAGGTGGTCGACGAGGACCCGCCCGGGCTCGAGCCCCGAGTCGGCGACGACCTCGAGGGTGCGGCGGGTGCCCGACTCCTTGTCGCGGTGCGGGGTGTGCACCATCGCGGGGAGGCCGTGCTCGCCGGCGAGCTCGAGCTGCTGGCGGAAGACCTGGTCCTCCTCGGGGGTGAGCGAGTCGTAGCCGGTCTCGCCGACCGCGACGACGCCGTCCTTGGCGAGGTAGCGGTCGAGCTCGGGCAGGACGGCCCGGCAGCGCGGGTCGTTCGCCTCCTTCGGGTTGAGCCCGATGGTGCAGTGGTGGCGGATGCCGAACTGCGCGGCGCGGAAGCGCTCCCAGCCGATCAGGGCGTCGAAGTAGTCCGTGAACGAGCCGACGTTCGTGCGCGGCTGGCCGAGCCAGAAGGAGGGTTCGACGACCGCGCGGACGCCGGCGTCGAACATCGCCTGGTAGTCGTCGGTGGTGCGGGAGGTCATGTGGATGTGCGGGTCGAAGATGCGCATCGTCGCGCCTTTCTCATCGGTGGTGGTGCCCCGCGGTCGGGGCGGCGTTCGGGGGCGGTCAGCTCGGCAGGAGCACCGCCAGATCGTCCGGGAGCGGGCGCCCGGCCGCGCGGCGCTCGTCGGCGAAGCGGCCGGCCATCGCGCGCAGCTCGGCGTCGCTGCGCTCCTCCAGCCCGGCGACCGCCGCGAGCGGGACGCCGAGGAAGACGAGCTTGAGCACCCCGTGCCGCCAGGCGTGCGGGTCGAGGTGGCGGCGGGCGAAGGAGCCCATCGCCGCGGCGACGAGCCGGGTGTCGTTGGCGCGCAGGGCGTCGGCGGTCAGCTCGAGGCCGGCGAGGGTCGTCGCCGGTCCCGGGTCGCCGAGGGCGTTCAGCCCGGCCAGCACTCCGCGGCGCTCGGCGCCGTCCCCGCCGCGGTAGAGGCGGAGGAGGAGAGCGGCCAGGTCGTCGTCGCCGAGCGCCTGCGCCGCGGCCTGCACCAGGGCGGCGCGGGCCGCGTCGTCGTGCGTGCCGTGGACGAGGCCGTGCGGGTCCTCGGCGGGCCGGAGCGGCTCGCGTCCGGCCTCGCGGCCCGCGGCGGGGAAGAAGCGCTCGATCCGCGACGGGCGCTCGAGGACGGCGGAACGGGCGGCCGCGGTCCACGGGTGCTCGGCGTGCGACGAGGCGCCGCCGAGCGCCTCCTCCATCGCCGCGAGGCTCGCCACGGCCAGGCGGGGCGCGTCGTGCGAGTGCCGGGGCAGCTCGACGGCGGCGATCCCGCGGTAGCCGATCTCGGCGAGGGTCGCGAAGGCGTCCGCGAGGTCGAGCGATCCGGTGCCGAGCTCGAGGTGCTCGTGCCGCTCCGGGAGCATGTCGTCGACCTGCACGTTCAGGAGCAGGTCCCCGGCGCTGCGGAGGGCTCCGACCACGCCGTCCGGCTCCACCACGACGCAGTGGCCGAGGTCGACCGTCAGACCGACCGACTCCGGGTCGCCGAGCTCGCGGCGCAGCAGCAGCGCGTCGGCGACCGTCTCCACCAGCATCCCCGGCTCGGGCTCGACGGCCAGCCGCACGCCGTGGCGCTCGGCCGTCGCGACGACGCCGCGCATCCGCTCGACGAGCAGCCGCCAGGCCGCGGCCGCATCGGCGCCCTCCGGCACGACCCCCGACCAGAGGGAGACGGCGTCGGCGCCCAGCAGCGCGGCGATCTCGATCGCGCGCTCGAGGAAGCGGACCCGGAGGCCGGCCTCCTCGTCGACCAGCGTGGGGCGGTGCTTCGCGAACGGGTCGAGCAGGTACCGCGCGCCCGTCTCGACGACCACGCGCAGGCCCAGCTCGTCGAGCCGCGACCGGAGCGCCAGCGTCCGCTCGCGCCAGTCGGCCGCGAAGGGATCGAGGTGCGGGTGCCCGAGGGTGAGCGCGACGGCGCGGTACCCCGCGGCGTGGATCACCGTGAGCGCGTCGTCGAGGGTGTGGTCGGCGAAGCCGTTGGTGCCGTAGCCGAGGACGGGTCCGGTGGCGCTCATGTGATGTCCGCCGTCCGCGGGCGGCGGAGCAGGAGGGAGCCGAGCGCGTCGAGCGCGAGCAGCGCCGCCCCCAGCTCGGGACGCTTCAGACCGGCGAGCGCGGCCTGCAGCGGGATCATCCCGGTGATGCCTGCGCGGGTCGCCGTCCGCGCGGCCGCGGCCGTCGGCGTCCGCACGGCCTGCAGCTGCGCGGTGAGCACGAGCAGGAGCCAGCGCCCGAGGCCCGCGGCGACGACCGCGGCGGGGGCGGCCCGGCGCTCGGCCAGAGCGCCGGCCGCGGTGGACAGCGCGATGGCCACGGTCCCGGCCGAGACCGCTCCCGCCGCGACCGGGGTGGTGCCGTGCACCTCGCCGCGCGAAAGCACGGTGACGCCGAGCGTGTGCGCGGCCACGGCGGCGGAGGCGGGGGCCGCCGCGCGCACGCCGTCGACGCCCGCGCCGAGCAGCACGTCGAGACCGCGGCAGGCCGCCATCACGACCGGGCCCAGCGGAGTCGGCTTCGCGAGCAGGTCGTACGACCAGATCCCGGCCGCGAGCGGCAGCGAGAGTGCGAGCGAGCGCCGCCCGTCCACGACGGCCGCCACGGCGATCCCCGCCGCGGTCAGCGCGGCCGCCGCGCCCAGCGCCGCCGAGCGCCGGATGCGCCCCGAGGGGATCGGCCGCTCGGGCCGCTCCCGGGCGTCGAGCTCGGCGTCCGCGTAGTCGTTGAGCGCCATGCCCGCCGAGTAGAGCAGCGCCGAGGACAGCGGGAGCGCGACCGTGCGCGCTCCCACTCCGCGGCCCGCCCACGCTCCGCCCGCGACGGTGTCGCCGATCACGGTCAGCGCGGCCTTCGCGCGGACGAGCTCGAGGTAGTCGCGCAGCTCAGCCATCGCTCCGCGTCCCGCTCGTCACCGGGGTGCGGCGCTCGGCGACGAGCGCGCCGGTGCGGGCGGACCAGGCCACCAGCTCCGCGGTCTGCTCGGCGAACCCGTGCACGTCGCTGCCCCACGGGTCCTTGAAGAAGAAGCCGAGCTCGCCGACCGGGCCCGAGACGCCGGCCTCGTCCGCGAGCGCCAGCAGGCGGGCGAGGTCGAGGATCAGCGGCGCCGCGAGGGCCGAGTCGTACGCCGACCAGATCGTCTGCACCGTGATCCGCGAGCCGAGGAAGCCCTCCGCGTGCACGTGGTCCCAGGCGGTCTTGACGTCGCCGAGGTCCGGGACGTTGTCGATGTGGAGCGGAGTGACGACGTCGTCGCCGAGGAGGCTGCGGAGTCCGCGGTTCTTCGAGACGAGCTTCGAGCGCACCGCCTCCGGGTCGGCGAGGGTCTGCCCGTCGCCGCCGCCGAGGAGGTTCGCGCCCGCCCACGAGAGCACGCGCATCCCGCGCGCCGTGAACATCGGCGCGAGCACGCTGCGGAGCAGGGTCTCCCCCGTCTTGCCGTCCTGGCCGGCGATCGGGATCCCGGCCTCGGCGGCCCACTCCTCCAGGGCCGGCAGAGCCAGCGCGGTCGAGGGAGTGAAGCAGGCGTAGGCCGCGCCCGCGACGACGGCCGAGAGGGCGGCGATCGAGCTCGGCGGCAGGAGGCGCTCGCCCGGACGCGCCAGGGCGGCGCGCAGAGCGGCGAGGTCGTGGAACTCGGGACGGTCGGCCGGCAGCACCTCGGTCGAGGCGACGTCGATCACGACGACCCGGGCGAGGCCGTGGCGCTCGCGGAAGGCGACGATGTCGGCGGCCCGGCGGTCGATCTCCTCCTGCTGCGACGCGGCGTCGGAGGGGGCGAGGCGGATCTCGGCGTCGGTCGCGTCGATCCGGTCGGCCACCTCGGCGACGACCGAGGTCGGGAACATGCCGCCGGCCGCGAGGCCCGTGGCCTTCTCGAGCAGCGGGGTCGGCGAGACGTCGTGGCCGCCGATGACGATGTCGGCGAACCCGGCGAGCGGGACGTCCTCGAAGGCGGGGGTCGCGGTGGCGCAGCCCGAGCTGGGCGCGGCTCCGGCGGCGATGGCGTGCAGGCCCACGGCGGCCGTGGTGGCGACGCTGCCCCGGGCCCCGATCAGCCAGAGGCCGATGCGCCCGCTCGATCGGGGGGCGCCTATGGTGGTGGTGTCGGACGAGGTCATCGTTCTCTCCTGTCTGGAAGGGCTGGCTGAGCGGCGATCGTCGGGGCGCACCCGGGCGATCGGAGTGGGGAGGGGCCGCGGCCGGGCGCGCGTCGCGCCTCCGGCCGGCCGTGTTGCGCAGGACCCGCACGCAGGGCCCGCCGAGATTGCGCGACCGAGCGTCGACTGGTTTCCTCAGGTGTGCTGTCCCCCGAACCCGTCCTCCGGGCCGAGAGAAGGAGCTGAGCGTGGCCGAGCGCGCGGGTACCGCGACCGGCGACATGCTGAGGCTGTTCGCCGACGGTCGACCGCGCACCCGCGCCGAGCTGGTCGAGGAGACGGGTCTCGCGCGGACGGCAGTGATGACGCGCCTGGAGCAGTTCTTCGAGCTCGGACTGATCGCGCACCTCGACCGCGCTCCGTCGACCGGCGGCCGTCCGTCCGCGCGCCTCGTCTTCGACCCGGCCGTCCGCTCGCTCCTGGCCATCGACCTGGGCGCGGCGCACTCGACCATCGCGCTGACCGACTTCGACGGCCGCATCATCGCCGAGCGCCGCGAGGAGCTCGACATCGCGCAGGGCCCCGTGGCGGTGCTCGGGCACGCGCTCGACGTCTGCGACGGGATCCTCGCCGCGGCCGGGGTCGACCGCACCGCCCTCGCGGGCATCGGGGTCGGCGTGCCCGGCCCGGTGGAGCACGCGAGCGGCCGCCCGGTGCGCCCGCCGATCATGCCCGGCTGGGACGGCTTCGACATCCCCGCCTTCGTGCGCCGGCGCTACGACACCACGGTGCTCGTCGACAACGACGTGAACCTGCTGGCGCTCGGTGAGCGGGCCTCGCGCTTCCCGCACGCCCTCGACCTGATGTTCGTGAAGGTCGGCACCGGCATCGGCGCGGGCATCGTCTCCTCCGGGCTGCTCCAGCGCGGAGCCCTCGGCTCCGCGGGTGATCTCGGCCACGTCCAGGTGCCGCGCACGGCCCCGGCCGCGGCGGGCGGTCAGGAGGGGGACCTCGAGGCGGTCGCGGGCGGCTCCGCTCTGGCCGCCGGGCTCGCCCGGGCGGGCCGCGACGTGCAGTCGGTGCGCGAGCTGATCGACCTGCTGAAGGCGCGCGATCCCGAGGCCGTCGAGGCGGCGCGGATCGCGGGCCTCCAGCTCGGCGAGGTACTGGCCACCTGCGTGAGCCTGCTCAACCCGTCCGTCATCGTGCTGGGCGGCGCGGTCGCCCTCGCCAGCCCGGAGATCCTGACGGCCGTGCGCTCGGTGATCGACGAGCGCTCCCTCCCCCTCGCGACGCAGCGGCTCGACGTGGTGACCGCCGAGCTGGGCGGCAGCGGGGGCGTGCGCGGTGCCGCGCTGATGCTGCGCGGGCACCTGCTCAGCCCCGCCGTGGTGGACGGCTTCCTCGAGCAGCTGCGCGCCGAGGGGCGGGCGGTCCGCTAGAGCGGCGGCCGCGCGCTCGGAGGCGGCGGGCCGCGCCGGCGCGATCCCCCGCGGACCGCGTCGGCCGCACCCGGTCAGGAGCGGACCTCCGCGCGGTCGGCGTCCTCCGGCTGGGCGCCGAGAGCGGCGGCGACGGCGGCGTCGATGCGCGCCTGCTCCCCCGCGGCCCGGTGGCGGCGGCGGACGACGGTCAGCACGATGAGCCCGATGAGCAGGGCGAGGAGGAGCACGGCGCTCCACGGCACGGCCGCGGCCGAGGTCTCGGCGGTGGCGACCGGCACGTCGGGGACGACGACGGCGGAGTCGGCCTGCGCGGCCTGGTCGGCGGTGACGACGGTGCCCGAGAGCGCGGCGCGGGCGGTCGCGACGAAGAGCGGCCAGACTCCGGCGACGGTCACGGTGCGCGAGACGGAGGTTCCGGGGAGGAGCTCGGGCAGCGGCTCCGGGTCGGTCGCGGACACCGGCGCGAGGCCGAAGAGGCCGGCGACGCTGATCTCGGCGCCCGGCGCGATGCGGGTGTTGCCCGCGTTGGTCACGGTGTAGTCGACGGTCGCGGAGCCGGGGGCGAAGGGGTTCCAGCCGCCCTGGTACGAGACGGCGAGGCCGTCGATCGACAGGCGCGGGGCGAGCTCGCCGCCGACGCGGAGGTACATGCGCGAGCCCAGGCGCCGGTCGACCGAGACTCCGGTCTCGCCCTGCACCAGGATCGAGGAGACGACGCCCGCGGCGTAGTCGCCCGGGGTCACGTCGTCGGGGACGACGACCTCGAACGGGACCTGCACGCTCTCGCCGGCGGGCACGGTGACCTCGGGCTCGGGGAACGCGATCCAGCTGCCGAGCTGCGTCGAGGGCTCCGCGGCGGGGAGCAGGTCGAGCTGGCCGGCCTCGGTGATGAAGCCGTCGGAGCCGTAGACGCGGAACGTCTGCTCCTCGTCGTCGTAGTTGGAGACGATCAGGGCGTCGCTGAGGCGGCCGCCGGGATCGAGGGCGTACGCGTAGTTCGGCCGCTCGCTGCCCTGCTCGGTGTCGGCGGGGCGCACCCCCCAGGTGACCGGCGTGGAGGCGGGGTCCGCCTCCTGGGCACCCGCCTGAGCCGAGAGGCCGCCGGCTGCGAGGAGCGTCATCAGCAGCAGGGCGGCGGTGGTGCGGGAGGTGCGTGGCATGAGCGACATCGATCAGGCTTCCGTTGCAAGGGGGGATGCCTCCCCGCGGGACGCCGCTCCGGTACGCGGCACGCCGAGCGGGGCGGACCGGAGTGGCGTCTCGCGGGGAGACGGGGGAGGGTGGGGCGGCCCGGAGGCCGCCCCACCGGTGCTAGCCGAGCGCGGTGAGCGTCAGCGTCGCGGTGTAGGTGCCGGTTCCGACCGAGAGCGGGAGCTTCAAGTCGAGGTCGGCGCCCAGGACCGAGGATCCGGTCGGGTGCTGCGCCGCGGCGGAGCCGAGGACGCGGGGCGTGGCGAGGCCGTTGCCCGAGTCGAACCCGGAGGGGACGGCTGCGCCGGCGACGGCACCGCCCGTGTTCTCCAGGACCTCGGGGGTCCAGCCGAGGTGCTTGCCCGAGAACGTCTTCTCGCCGGAGCGGAAGTCGCTCAGCTGGCCGGTGACCGACCAGGCCGGGCCGTTGAGGCGGGTGTCGGTCACGCGGACCGGCACGAGCTCACCGGAGGCGGCGAAGTGGTCGCCCTGCTCCTCGGCGACGCCGAGGTTCACCAGGTTGCTGGTGCCCTCGAGCGTCCAGGTCAGCTCGCCCTTGTTGGCCTCGGGGACGATGACGGCCACGGCCTGGTCGCCGGCCGCCGCAGCGCCCGCCGCCGTTCCCGTGAAGGTGCCGTCGACTCCGGCGGCGGTGTTGCCCGCGCCGAAGTTGACCGCCGGCGCGTTGTCGGCGAGCGCGATGCGCCCGCCGACCGTCGAGCCCGCGAGCTGGACGTTGCCGGAGTTGCCCGAGAGCGTGAGGTTCCCGCCCACCGTGTTGCCGAGGGCCGAGGCCGAGCCGTCCTCGTTCGCGCCCAGGAGGACGCCGCGCGAGGAGCCGGTGACGGCGAGCGAGCCGCCGACGATGGCGCCCTGCACGTTCACGCCGAAGTCGCTGCCGGCGAAGGTGGCGTCGCCGCCGACGCTGGTGCGATCGACGTCGACGTAGTTCGCCGCGTCGGTGCTGACCGAGCCGTCGACCGAGAGGTCGCTGAACTCGACGTCGATCCCGCCGGCCTCGACCATGCCGCCGACCGTGAGGTCGCGCAGGTAGAGGAAGCCGTTGCGGCTGCCGTCCGAGAACGACACGACGTCTCCGCCGACGCTGGTGCCGTCGATCGAGATGCCGTACGCGTCGGTGCCGATGACGTCGCCGCCGATGGTCGCCGAGGTGGCGTCCAGCCAGGCGTCGTCGCCGACGATGACGTTGCCGGTGACGGTCACGTTGCCGAGCACGCAGGTCTGGCCCGCGCCGACGTTGAGGTCTCCGGTGATCGTCTGGTTCCCGAGCTCGGTGGTGCAGTCCGTCGTCGCCGCGAAGGCGGACGGTGCGGCGACCATCGCGAGGGAGGCGGCCGCGAGGACCGCCGTGGACGTCTTCCACTTCATGGGGGTTCTCCTCGGTGCGCTCGTGCGCGTCGTGCTGGTGGTGGTGCTGTCGGTGCGGCGCGCGCGGCGCGAGGTGCGCTCAGCCACGGAGCGCAGCGATCGCGGAGTAGCTGCGGGAAGCGGCCTCGAGGGAGTTCCCCGTGCTCGGCGGCGTCGCCAGCGTGGGAGCGGTGTCCTGCTCCCAGACGCCGAAGCGCTGGCCGCGGTCGCGCAGCTCCGAGAGGAACGCCTGGTAGGGCAGGTTGCCCGCGCCGAACTCGACGATGTCGTAGCCGTTGGTGTTGGCGTTGTTCGTCTTGCCGTCCTTGAGGTGCAGGATCGGGTAGCGGCGCGGGTTGCGCTTGATGTAGTCGAGCGGCTCGAAGCCCGGGTAGAGCTTCTTGCCGACGTACGCCCAGTAGACGTCCATCTCGAGGTACACGTGACGCGGGTCGGTGTTGTCGTAGAAGAGGTCGTACAGGCGGGTCTTGGGGTCGTCCGTGGCGAACCCGAACTCACCGGCGTGGTTGTGCTGGTAGAGCTTCATGCCCGCGGCCGAGACCTGCTGGCCCCACTTGTTCCACTCCTCCGCCGCGGCGAGGTAGCCCGCCTTGGTGTTGACGTTGGTGGGCGCGTTGCCGGTGCCGAGGTGCGGCGTGCCGAGGATCTGCGCGATCTCGATCTGCTTGCCCAGCTCCGAGCGGAGGAGGTTGGTGCCGACGTGCGAGCCGACGGCGCGGAGGCCGTTGTCGTCGAGCAGCTGGCGGATCTGCTGCGGGGTGATCGCTCCGACGTTGCCCTGGGTGTACCCGGCGAACTCGATCTCGCTGTAGCCGATGCGGCCGAGCTCCTCGAAGACGGCCCGGAAGCCGAGCGACGAGACCTTGTCGCGGACGCTGAAGAGCTGGATGCCGATGCGGTTGATCGGGACCAGGCGCGTGGATCCGGACGAGGGCGCGGGGGCGGCCGTGGCGGGTGCCGCGAGGGCTCCCGCTCCGACGCCGACCGCGACGGTCGATGCGGCCAGGGCCGTCATCAGCGAGCGCCGGCTCATCGGCTTGGCCGTGATGGATGCGTGGTGGTGGTGCATCATTTCTCCTTCGAAATGGCAGATGGTGCAGGGGGTGGGGGGCCGGCCGGCCCAGTCGATCCGGCCGGCCCCTGCGCGGGGGCTACTGCTGGACGGTGAGGTTCAGCAGCGCCGACGCGGCGTTGGTGTCCGCCGTGGCGGTGTGGGTGACGGTCAGCTTGTAGCTGCCCGCCGCGAGCTTCGGGAGCGTCACCACGACGTGCCCGTTCTCGTCGAGGGTCCCGGTGAGCATCGCGACGGTGGAGAGGTTCCTCTTCACCATCACGCTCACCTGACCGGTGCCGGCGACACCCGTCGAGGACTTCGCGTCGACCGTGACCTGCGCGCTGGCGCCCGGCTTGACCGGGTTGGGCGAGACGGTCGCGGTGAGCTCCGAGGCGGCCTTCGAGACGATCAGGCGGGCGGTGCCCTCCGAGGCCTTGAAGGTGGCGTCCGAGCCGTACGCCGCACGGAGGGTGTGGGTGCCGGCGCCGAGGGTCTTCGGCAGGGCGAAGGTCGCCTTGCCGTCGTTCAGCGTCGCGCGGCCCAGCTCGGTGGCGCCCTCGTAGAGGACGACCTCTCCGCCGGGGTTCCCCCCCTGACCGGTGACCGTGACGGTCGCCTCGCCCGGTGCCCCGAAGGTCACGCGGGGAGCCGAGAGCGCCACGGTGGTGGTCGACGCGGCGGTCGGGGCGTTCGCCGCGGCCAGGTCGATCGTGAACTTCACCGTGCCGACCGCCGAGACGTTGCCGCCGGTGTCGGTGGCGCGGTACTGGATCGTCCGGGCGCCGTTCGTGGTGAACGGGACCGTGTACGCGCCGTTGACGGCGCGGACCGTGGTCCACGTCGTGCCGTTGTCGGCGGAGTACTGGACGGTGGAGAGCGCTCCGTTGTCCGTGGCGGTGAGGCCGAGGGTCACGGGCTTGTTGTAGACGCCGCCGACGCCCGCAGGCGCTGCCGGGTCGAGGGTCGCCGCGACGGTCGGAGCCGTCTTGTCACCGGCGCCGACACCCTGGAAGGTGAGGGAGTCGAGCGACAGGCCGCTGGGCGAGGTCACGTAGAGCGAGCCGGTGCCGCGGGGGACGTTGGTGCCGAAGGGGACGAGGACGTCCTTCCAGCCGGCTCCCGCGGGGATGGTCGCCGTTCCGAAGGGCGCTGCGTCGGCAGCGTTCCAGCGGAGGTCGACGGTGCCCTCACCGGTGGCGCGGACCACGACGCCGGTCAGGTTGGCGAAGTTCACCGGGTCCCAGCGCAGGAAGGATCCCGCACCGAGTCCGCTGACGGCGTTGCCGCCGCTGGCGGTGGTGTCCGCGTAGGGCAGGACGCCCTCACGGGCGGCGTGCTCCGCCTCCTGCGTCTTCGGGTTCAGCCGCAGCGTCGCCTCGGCCGCAGCCGGGGGCAGGCCGTTGAAGCCGCCGTCCGTGTAGGTCACGACGACGGTGCCGTACAGCAGCGCGCCGGGGCCGTGCTCGGGCGAGTCCTTGGACGTCGGGAACGCTCCCTTGGCACCGGTGCCGGTGACCTCGGGGTGGGCGTGCTCGTCGTGGCCGAGGCCGTAGGTCCAGCCCACGCGGCTGCTGACGATCTGGTCGCCGTCCTCAGCGTCCTTGCCGGTCACCTGGTAGGGGATCGCGTCGCCCCAGCTGAAGAACGAGCCGTTGCCGGGCGTCTGGATCTGGATCTGCGGCGCCTGGTTGCCGACCGAGATGACCCGCGAGGTCAGGCTGAACTTGCCCTTGGCGTCGGTGACGCGCAGACGGGCCGTGAACTGTCCGAGCTCGGTGTAGGTCTTCTTGACGGTCACTCCGGTGGCGTCGAAGGTGCCGTCGCCGTCGAAGTCCCAGTCGTAGGTGAGCGCGTCGCCCTCGGGGTCGGTCGATCCCTTGGCGTCGAACGTGACCTCGAGCGGGGTCTGCGAGGCGGACAGGGGGGTCGCGGTGAAGCGGGCCTGCGGCGCCTTGTTGCCCTCGGCGTAGTCGATCCGGTACAGGCCCGCGTCGGGGTTGGCGCGGAAGAATCCGTCGCCGTACTCGATCACGTACATCGACCCGTCGGGGCCGAACTCCATGTCCATCGGGTTGTCGTGGATCGGCTGCGCGGCCTGGCTGAGCGCCGCGTTGGGGAGGAAGTCCTCGATGTGCGTGACCGCGCGGTCCTCATCGAGCGTGAACGCCGCGATGTAGTCCTGCGAGAACTCGCCGAAGAAGGTCTTCTTGTCCCAGTACTCCGGGAACTTCGACGTCGAGGTGTTCTCCGCGTCGAAGTGGTACACCGGTCCGCCCATGGGGCCCTGGCCGGTGCTGGTCCCGAAGTTGACGAGCTCGTCGAACGGCTGGTCGCCGGGGTTGTCGCCGTAGTAGACGGTCGCCGCCTTGGCGTCCGGGATGTCGACGAGGCCGGTGTTCCAGCGCGAGTTGTTCTTCAGGTTCTCCGGGTCGAAGAAGCCGCGGGGCGTCGACGTCTCGAAGTTCCACTCGTTGTACGGCGCGTTGGGTCCGTGGACGTAGGGCCAGCCGGAGTTGTGCGGCTCGTCCAGTCCGGTCGCGTTCCACTCGACGAGGCCCATCGGGCCGCGGACGCCGTCGGCCGCAGCGGCCTTCGTGGCGTCGGGGCCGTAGTCGCCCCAGGAGAGGGTGTTCGTCTCGGCGTCGACGTCGATCTTGAACGGGTTGCGGACGCCCATCACGAAGATCTCGGGGCGGGTCTTCTCGGTTCCCACCGGGAAGAGGTTGCCGTCGGGGATCGTGTACGAGCCGTCCTCCTGCACGGTGATCCGGAGGATCTTGCCGCGGAGGTCGTTCGTGTTGCCGGCGCCGCGACGCGAGTCGAAGCCCGGGTTCATGCGGGGCGCGTCGTTGTTCGGCGCGAAGCCCGCGGCACCCGGAGCGCTCGCCGGCGTGTTGTCGCCGGTGGAGAGGTACAGGTTGCCGTCGGCGTCCCAGTCGAAGTCGGCACCCACGTGGCAGCACTGCCCGCGCTGGGTCTCGATGTCGATGATCTTCTGCTCGCTCGCGAGGTCGAGGCCCGAGCCGGTCCACTTGAACCGGGAGAGGCGGTTGATGCCCTTCCACTGGTCCCAGTAGCTGTCGGTCGCGCCCTCGGGCAGCATGTTCGGGGCCGCGCCGGTCGGGGTGTTCCCGGGGGGCGCATAGACGAGGTAGACCCACTTGTTCTCGGCGAAGTCGGGGTCGATGCCGACGGACTGCAGTCCGTCCTCCGAGTTCTGGTACACGGGGATCGTGTTGACGACACGGGTGGTGCCGGTCCTGGGGTCGGTGTGGCGGATCTCGCCGTTCCGAGCGGTGTGGAGGACCGACTTGTCCGGGAGGACGGCCAGGTCGAGGGGCTCGCCGACGTTCTTCGTCAGCAGGACCTTCTCGTAGTTGCTCCAGTCGAGAGCGGATGCTCCGCCCTCGGAACCGTGGTCCACTCCGTCGTGGGCCGAGGCGGGCAGGCCGAGGGCGGTGAGTCCGGAGACCGTCACCATCCCGGCGATGCCGAGTGCGAGAAGACGCCTGATGCTTCTTCTCGAGGATCGCTTACCATTCATGCGTGATGTGATTCCTTCAATGAGGTGTTCATCGCAGAGGCCGGGTCCGTCGCTGTCCGCACGACTGAGCGGATCCGGTCTCCTCCTGTCCGGCCCTGGGGCCGGTGTCTTGCACTCCTCCTCCTCTCGCGGATGCCGGTGGCGCTGCGCTGCGGGTCGTCAGTGATCCCGGGGCGGCGCCGAGGTGGGGGCCGGCGCGGGATGGTTCCCGCGCCGACCCGGGCTGGTGGGGCCGATCAGGACTCGAAGGCCGAGGGCAGGTACTCGGAGACGTTGTCCTTGGTGACGACCGGCGCGAAGAGCTGGATCTGGCGCGGGACGCCGAGCGAGCTGGTGTCGGCCATCGACTTGTTCTGCTCGACGAGGCGGGCGAGCTTGATGCCGTCCGCGGCCTGGGTCGAGGGGTAGACGACCGTGGCCTTGACGACGGAGTCGTCGGCCTCGATCGCGCGCATCACGTTGGCCGAGCCGGCGCCGCCGACGAAGAGGAACTCGTCGCGTCCGGCGGTGTCGATCGCCGCGAGGACGCCGACGCCCTGGTCGTCGTCGTGGTTCCAGATGGCGTCGATCTTCGGCGCGGCCTGGAGGAGGTTGGCCGCGGCCTGCTCTCCGCCCTGGACGGTGAAGTCGGCGGCGACGCGGTTGTCCACGTCGAGTCCGCAGCCCTCGAGCGCGTCCGAGAAGCCCTGGCTGCGCTCCTGGGTCAGCGGGAGGGAGTCGATGCCGGCGATCTCGGCGACGACGGCGTCGGGGTTGTCGCCGAGCTCCTCGCAGATGTAGGTGCCGGCGCTGACGCCCATGCCGTAGTTGTCGCCGAGGATGGTCGACCGGGCGGCGAAGGGGCTGGAGAACTCGCGGTCCACGTTGATGACGGTGATGCCCGCCTCCATCGCCTGGGTGGCGACCTGCGTGAGCGCCGCTCCGTCGATCGGCAGGAGCACGATCGCGTCGACGCCGTCGTTGATGAAGGTCTCGACCTGGCTGATCTGGAGGTTGACGTCGTTGGTGCCCTCCGCGGTGCGGAGCTCCACGTCGTCGTACTTCTCGGCCTCGGCGATGGCGGCGCGGCTGACCGCGCCCATCCAGCCGTGGTCGGCGGCGGGAGCGGTGAAGCCGATGACGACGTTGTCGCCGGAGGCGTCGTTGTCCGAGGCGGCCACGGCGGCGGCGGTCCCGCCGGAGGCGGCGTTGCCGGTCTCGACCGGGGCGTTCGAGATGCAGCCGGTGAGCATCAGCGCGACGGCGCCGAAGGCGACGCCGGCCGAGCCGAGTCGGGCGGTGCGGGAGAGGCGGCTGCGGGTGAAGGGGCGTGCGGGCATGGAAGTGATCTCCTTCGATCGATCCGAGGGGTCCGAGGGCACACGTGTCCTGCGGAGAGGTGACCTGAGTGGTCGGGTGGGTTGCTGTGTGTGGAGGAGCGGGGCCGGAGCCCCGGGGTCAGGACTTCCTGCCGCGGGCGGCGAACCGCTGCTGCAGCAGGACGGCGGCGACGATGATCGCGCCCTTCGCGACGGCCTGAGTCGAGGTCGACATGTTGTTCTGCGTGAACACGTTGGTCAGGGTCGTGAAGATGAGGACGCCGAACACGGTGCCGACGATGGTGCCGCGGCCGCCGGCCAGCAGCGTGCCTCCGACGACGACCGCCGCGATGGCGTCGAGCTCGTAGAGGAGGCCGTTGGTCGAGCTGCCGGCGGTGGTGCGGGCGAGCATCATGACGGCGGCGATGCCGGCGGTGAGCCCGGCGAGGCCGTAGACGTACATGGTGTGGCGGCGGACCTTGATGCCGGCGAGGCGGGCGGCCTCCGGGTTGCCGCCGACCGCGATGGTGCGACGGCCGAAGGTGGTGCGGTTGAGCAGGATCCAGCCGGCGACGGCGACGACCACGAAGATCAGCACGAGCACCGGGATGCCGAGCACGTCGGCGCGGAAGAAGTCGAGGAACGGCGTGACCGTGACGACCTGCGTCTGGCGGTTCGAGATCAGCTCGGCGAAGCCGCGGGCGGCGACGAGCATCGCCAGCGTGGCCATGAACGCGACGACCCGGCCGTAGGCGATCAGCGCGCCGTTGATCAGGCCGCAGACGAGGCCGACGACGACCGCGGTGAGCACGATCACCAGCCAGGAGGTGTTGGCCGCGTAGTACTGGGTCGAGACCGTGCTCGCCCAGACCGTCGCGAGCCCCATCACGGAGCCGACCGAGAGGTCGATGCCGCCGGAGGTGATGACGAAGGTCATGCCGATGCTCAGCACGCCGATGACGGCGGCGAGGCGGAGGATCGTGAGCACGTTGTCGACGCTGGCGAAGCGCTCCCCCGCGGTCGCGAATCCGACGATGCAGAGGATCACCAGCGCGAGCAGCAGCCCGACGTTGCGGCCGAGGGAGCCCTGCATGAGGCGGGCGATCCCGGAGCGGGAGTCCTTCGAGGGCACGCCCCCGGAGGAGCCTCCCGTCGCGGCCGACGCGTGACGGGCGGCGTCCTCCTGCGGACCGCCGATCGACGGCGACGCGGTGTCGAGCTGTCCGCTCACGCTGCACTTCCTTCCATGACGAGATCGAGCACGCGGTGCTCGTCGATCGAATCGGCCGGGCCCTCGTGGACCACGGCGCCGTCGGAGATCACGAGCACTCGGTCGGAGAGTCCGAGGACCTCGCCGATCTCGCTGGAGACCACGAGCACGGCGGCGCCGTTGGTCGCGAGGTCCCTGATCAGGGTGTAGATCTCGGCCCGTGCGCCGACGTCGACCCCGCGGGTCGGCTCGTCGAGCAGCAGGACGCGGCAGCCGCGCACGAGCCAGCGGGCGAGGAGCGCCTTCTGCTGGTTGCCTCCGGAGAGGGTGCGGGCGTCGCGGTCGACCCCGGAGGGCCGCAGGTCGAGGGAGACCGCCTGCTCGGCCGCCGCCGCGCGCTCGGAGCGCTCGTCGAGGAAGCCGCGCTTGGCGAAGCGGTCGAAGGTCGAGAGGGTGATGTTGCGGTAGACCGGCTCGTCCAGGAGCAGGCCCTGGCTCTTGCGCTCCTCCGGGCAGAGGCCGATGCCGGCGTCGACCGCCGAGGTGACGGATCCGGCGCGCAGGCGCTTGCCCGCCACGCTGACCGTCCCGGTGCTGGCGCGGCGCGCCCCGTAGATGGTCTCGAGGATCTCGGAGCGGCCGGAGCCGACCAGCCCCGCGAGGCCGACGACCTCGCCGGCGCGGATCTCGAGGGAGACGTCCGAGAAGGAGCCCTGCAGGCCCAGCTTCTCGACCTTCAGCAGCGTCTCGGCCTCGACGTCGAGCTCCTGGCGGTCCGGGAAGACGTACTCGACGGCGCGGCCGGTCATCAGGGTGATGAGCTTCGAGGTGGGGGTGTCGGCGACCGCGAGGTTCTGCGCGACGGTCGCGCCGTCCTTGATCACGGTGATCCGGTCGCCGATGGCGCGGATCTCGTCGAGGCGGTGCGAGATGTAGACGATGGCGACGCCGGAGGCGGTGAGCTGGCGCACCACGTGGAAGAGGTTCTCCACCTCCTCGGAGTCGAGCACCGCGGAGGGCTCGTCCATGATGATGACCCGCGCGTCGTGCGAGAGGGCACGGGCCATCTGCACGATCTGCTTGCCGGCGGCGGAGAGCGTGCCGACCTCGCGGTTCGGCGAGATCTCGGAGTGGCCGAGGCGCTCCATCAGCTCGCGGGTGATCCTCGTGGCCTTCGCCCGGGCGGTGAAGCCGCCGCGGGAGAGCTCGTGGCCGAGGAAGATGTTCTCGGCGACGGAGAGGCCGTCGACGACGTCGAGCTCCTGGTACATCGTCGCGATGCCCAGGGCGAGGGCCGCCGTCGGGGACGGGATCGTGACGACGTTCCCGTCGACGAGGATCTCGCCCTCGGTGGGCTGGTGGGCCCCGGCGAGGGTCTTGATGAGGGTGGACTTGCCGGCGCCGTTCTGGCCGAGGAGGCAGTGCACCTCACCGGGTCGGACATCGAGGTCGACGCCGTCGAGAGCACGGGCGCCGGGGAAGACCTTCACGATGCCGCGCATCTGCAGAAGCAGCTGCTGAGACTCGTCGGAGGTGCGGGGAAGAGGCTGTGCAGCAGTGCTGCGGGGGTCTGCGGTGACCATGCGGATGAAGCTACTTCCACTTACGTCGCGGGTCAAGCAAAAGTTCTGAACCGATTCGAAGGCGGTTCGAGTGATCGCCCAGTCGCCCCAACGGCTTCCTGCTACCGCGTCAGGGCTGGGATCCGCGGGATTACGCGACATCTGACGGCGGCGGTTGAGACATTCCGTCCGTGATAGAGCGCTCTCCGAACCCTATGAACGCGCTCATGTCCGTGCAGCCCGGGCGCGTCGCCCCGGAGGCGGCCTCGCCGAGCGCGGTAGCGCCCGCGCCCCGACCCGTGGCAGGGTCGTACGGCCGACGAAAGGACGACGATGTCGAACGACCGAGCCCTGCGCGTCGCGATGGTGGGGACCGCCTTCATGGGCCGCACCCACTCGCACGCCTGGCGCACCGCCTCCCGCTTCTTCCCCCTCCCCCTCCGCCCCGAGCTCGCCGTGCTCGTGGGGAGCAACCCCGACTCGACCGCCGAGCGCGCCGAGCGGCTGGGCTGGAGCGAGGCCTCCACCGACTGGCGGGCCGTCATCGCCCGCGACGACATCGACCTCGTCGACATCTGCACGCCGGGCGACACCCACGCCGAGATCGCCATCGCGGCCCTCGAGGCCGGCAAGCACGTGCTGTGCGAGAAGCCCCTCGCCAACTCCGTCGAGGAGGCGGAGCGGATGGTCGCCGCGGCCGCCGCCTCCGGCAAGGTGGCGATGTGCGGCTTCAGCTACCGCCGCACCCCGGCCCTCGCCCTCGCGAAGCGCTTCATCGAGGAGGGCCGCCTCGGCGACATCCGCCATGTGCGCGCCCAGTACCTGCAGGACTGGCTGTCCGACTCCGAGGCGCCGCTGACCTGGCGCCTGCAGAAGGAGCGCGCCGGCTCGGGCGCCCTCGGCGACATCGGCGCGCACAGCATCGACACCGCCCAGTGGCTGACCGGCCGCGGCATCACCTCGGTCTCGGCGACGCTGCGCACCTTCACCACCGAGCGCCCCGTGCTCAGCGAGCAGGTCGGCCTCGGCGGCCGCGCCGGTGCCGACGCCCCGCGCGGCGCCGTGACCGTCGACGACGCCGCGGCCTTCACCGCCTCCTTCGAGGGCGGCGCCCTGGGCGTCTTCGAGGCGACCCGCGTCGCGACCGGCCGCCGCAACGCCAACCGGATCGAGGTGAACGGCGAGCTCGGCTCGATCGCGTTCGACTTCGAGCGGATGAACGAGCTCGAGTACTACGACGCCCGCGACCCCGAGGAGGCGCAGGGCTTCCGGCGCATCCAGGTCACCGAGCCGGCGCACCCGTACATGGCGGCCTGGTGGCCGACCGGGCACGGCATCGGCTACGAGCACCTCTTCACGCACCAGGTCGTCGACCTCGTCGAGGCGATCGCCGGAGGCACGGCGGTCACGCCCACATTCGCCGACGCCCTCGACGTGCAGCGCGTCCTCGACGCGGTCGCCACCAGCGCCGGCGCGTCGTCCGTCTCCACGCCGGTCGCCCGCTGACCCGCCCGTCCCCTCCCCGCGAGGTGCCGCTCCGGTACGCCTCCCCCGGCGTGTCGCGTGCCGAAGCGGCGTCTCACGGAAGGTGGCGACGGGCGCGGGGAGTCACAGTCGGCGCCGTGCGCCGATCCTGCGCCATAATGCGCCTATGAGCAAGAAGATTGACGCCGCGCATCGCGCGCTGGTAGACGCCCTCGACAAGCACGCCCGACTCGTCTCGGACAAGGAGTCGAAGCCGCGGAAGGTCGAACGGGCCGGAGCCGAGCTCCGCGCCGCGACGAAGGCGTACGCCGCGCTCGTGTCCGCGCGCACCGGCGCCGCGAGCCCCTTCGCCGACCTGGCCGACCCCCGCCTGGACAAGCCGACCATCGCGTCGCTCCGGGCCGAGCGCGACGCGATCGCGAAGCGGATCGCCAAGCACGAGGCGTCGGCGGGCGAGGACGGCGCGCTCGCGAGCTGAGCGGCCGCCACGGCGCGCTCAGGCGGTGAGCGCGCGCCTCCGCTGCCTCCGAGTCGCCGTGTTACGCGCGGGTTCCGCGCGGGTCCGACCGCCTTCGTAAGGTGATCCCCGGGATCCGCGCAGTCGCGGCGCCGAGCGACCGGAGGCCGGTCGCAGCGCCGGCGGTGACCAGCACCGCTCGGTCAGCGCCGAGTGCCCGGATCCTCTCCACGGAAGGATCCCCACAGCCATGACCCTGCGCACCCGACTCCTCGCGACCTCCGCGATCGCCGCCTCCGCCGCCCTCCTCCTCGCCGGCTGCTCCGGCGCGGGCGGCGGCGACGACACCGTCCGCATCGGCGTGGTCGGCGCGAGCGACCCCTACTGGGCCACCTACGAGAAGGCCGCCGCCGACGCCGGGATCGACGTCGAGATCGTCGACTTCAGCGACTACAACCAGCCCAACCCCGCCCTCACCGAGGGCGAGATCGACCTCAACCAGTTCCAGCACATCGCCTACCTGGCGCAGTACAACACCTCGGCCGACGCCGACCTCGTGCCGATCGGCGCGACCGCGATCTACCCGCTCGGCCTCTACTCCTCGCAGTACGACGACGTCGCGGACATCCCCGCCGGCTCCACCGTCGCGATCCCCAACGACGAGACCAACCAGGCGCGCGCGCTGCTGGTGCTGCAGTCGGCCGGGCTCGTCGAGCTGAAGGACGGCGGCGGAGTGCTCTCGAACGTCGACGACGTCGAGTCCTCCTCGAAGGTGGAGGTCACCGCGCTGGAGGCCTCCCTCACCCCGACGTCGCTCCCGGACGTGGCCGCCGCGATCATCAACAACGACTTCATCGAGAACGCGGGCCTGAAGGCCTCGGACGCGATCGCCCAGGACGACCCGAGCGACCCCGCCTCCCTGCTCTACACGAACATCTTCGCCGCCCGGGCCGACGACGCCGAGAACGAGACCTACACGAAGCTCGTCTCGATCTACCAGGACAGCCAGGACGTGCTCGACGGCGTCTCGGAGCAGTCCGGCGGCACCGCGGTCTTCCTGAAGACCCCGGCCTCCGAGCTGGAGACCTCGCTCGAGTCCGCCGAGACCGACATCTCCGCCGCCTCCTGACTCCGGCACCCGCGGCACCGCGCCGGTCGGGTCCTCCGCTCGCGGAGCTCCCCTCCGGCGCGGTCCCGCGCCTCCCCCGCAACAGAAAGGGCGCCCCGTGCCGCTCATCCGCATGACCGACGTGCGCAAGGTGTACCCCGGCGCAGGGCGCGGCGCCGCCCCGACCGCGGCCGTCGACGGCGTGAGCCTCGAGATCGAGGCGGGCGACGTCTACGGCGTGATCGGCTACTCCGGCGCCGGCAAGAGCACGCTCGCGCGCCTCGTCAACGCTCTGGAGCCCGCGACCAGCGGCAGCATCGAGATCGACGGCCGCGAGACCGTGGGCCTGCCCGAGCGCGAGCTGCGCCGGCTGCGCCTGGGGATCGGGATGATCTTCCAGCAGTTCAACCTGTTCGGCTCGAAGACCGTGGGGCAGAACGTCGCCTACCCGCTGCAGGTCGCGGGCGTCCCGCGGGCGGAGCAGCGCGCCCGCGTCGACGAGATGCTCCGCTTCGTCGGCCTGAGCGACAAGGCGCGCAGCCACCCGGAGCAGCTCTCGGGCGGGCAGAAGCAGCGCGTCGGCATCGCCCGCGCCCTCGCCGCCTCCCCGCGCATCCTGCTGGCCGACGAGGCCACCAGCGCGCTCGACCCGGACACGACAGGCGAGGTGCTCGCCCTCCTCCGCCGCATCAACGAGGAGCTGGGCGTCACCATCGTCGTGATCACCCACGAGATGGACGTGGTCCAGCAGCTCGCGACGAAGGTCGCGGTGATGGAGTCGGGCCGCATCGTGGAGCGCGGGCCCGTCTTCGACGTGTTCTCGGCCCCGCGCGAGCCGGTCACCCGCCGCTTCGTCTCCACGGTCGTCCGCTCGGTGCCCTCGCCCGCGGAGGCGGCCGTCCTGCGCGCGCGCCACCGCGGTCGGCTGGTCACGCTCTCGTTCTCGGACGACTCCGCCTCCCAGGGCGACGTCTTCGCCGAGGTCGCGGCCGCCGGCGTGCCGCTCGAGCTCGTCTACGGCGGCATCACCGACGTCCGCGGACGGGCATTCGGCCACCTCACGGTCGCCCTCGACGCGCCGGACGGCGTCGTCGACCCCCTCCTCGCCCGCCTCGGCGGACGCGTCGCCCTCACGGAGGTGCCCCGATGAACGAGCTGATCCCGCTCCTGCCCAAGCTCGTCCAGGCGACCGGCGAGACGCTCTACATCGTCGCGCTGAGCCTCCTCTTCGGCGGGCTCGGCGGACTGCTGATCGGACTGGGCCTCGCGCTCACCCGCGGCGGCGCCCTCTACGCGAACCGGGTGGTCTACGGACTGCTCAACGTGATCGTGAACGTGTTCCGGCCGATCCCGTTCATCATCTTCATCGCCGCGGCCCAGCCGCTGGCCCGGCTGGTGGTCGGCTCCGGCATCGGCACGGACGCGATCGTCTTCACCCTCTCGCTCGGCGCCGCCTTCGGCATCGGGCGGATCGTGGAGCAGAACCTGCTGACCGTGCAGCCCGGCGTGATCGAGGCGGCGCGGTCGGTCGGAGCGAGCCGGTTCCGGATCGTCCGCACGGTGCTGCTGCCGGAGGCGCTCGGTCCGCTGATCCTCGGCTACACGTTCGTGTTCGTCGCCGTGATCGACATGTCGGCGGTCGCCGGCTACATCGGCGCCGGCGGGCTCGGCAACTTCGCGATCCAGTACGGCTACCGGCAGTTCGAGCCGGTCGTCACCTGGGCCGCGGTGCTCGTGATCATCGTGATCGTGCAGCTGGTGCAGCTGCTCGGCAACGTGCTGGCCCGGCGCGTCCTGCGCCGCTGAGGCCGCCCCCCGCACGAACGCGAGACGCCACTCCGGTACGCGACACGCAAGGGTCGCTGTACCGGAGCGGCGTCTCGTGGAGGCCCGTCCGCCGGGGCGGGAGGCGTCAGTAGCGCGGCTTGCGCTCCGGGCGCTCGCTCGAGCGGCTCGGGCCGCTGGGGCGTGCGCCGCGGTCGGCGCCGGCGCGGCTCGGACGGCGGTCCGGCTTCAGCTCGATCAGCTGGCCGCTGATGCGGGTGTCGGCGAGGCGGTCGAGCACGTCCTGGGGCAGGTCGGCCGGCAGCTCCACGATCGAGAAGTCCGGGCGGATGTCGATGTGCCCGAAGTCGCCGCGGTTGAGGCCGCCCTCGTTCGCGAGCGCGCCCACGATCTGGCGGGGCTCGACGCGCTGGCGGCGGCCGACCTCGATCCGGTACGAGGCGAGGTTGCTGTTCGCCGGGCGCTGACGGCGCTCGGGACGCTCGCCCCGGTCGCCGCCGCGGTCGAAGCGGTCGCCGCGCTCGGGACGGTCGCCGCGGTCGGGCCGGGAGTCGCGGTCCTCGCGCTCGCGACGGGCGAAGCGGGGGTCGTCGGGCGAGAGCAGCAGCGGCTCCTCGCCCTGCGCGACGATGGCCAGCGCGGCGGCGACGTCCGACTCGACCACGTCGTGGTGCTCGACGTAGTGGCCGATGATGTCGCGGAAGCGCTGCAGGCGCTCGGTGTCGGCGAGCGCCGCGGTGATCGCGTCGTCGAAGCGCGAGAGGCGGGTGACGTTGACGTCCTCGACGCTCGGCATCCGCATCTCGGTCAGCGGCTGGCGGGTGGCCTTCTCGATGGCGGCGAGGAGGCGGCGCTCGCGCGGCGTGACGAAGCTGATCGCCGCTCCGCTGCGCCCCGCGCGACCGGTGCGGCCGATGCGGTGGACGTACGACTCGGTGTCGATCGGGATGTCGTAGTTGACGACGTGGCTGATGCGCTCGACGTCGAGGCCGCGGGCGGCGACATCGGTCGCGACGAGGATGTCGAGCTTGCCCGACTTCAGCTGCTCGACCGTGCGCTCGCGCTGGGCCTGGGCCACGTCTCCGCTGATCGCCGCCGCGGTGTAGCCGCGGGCGCGCAGCTTCTCGGCCAGCGTCTCCGTCTCGCTCTTCGTGCGGACGAACACGATCATGCCCTCGAAGTTCTCGACCTCGAGGATGCGGGTGAGGGCGTCGACCTTCTGCGGGTACGACACCATCAGGTAGCGCTGCGTGGTGTTGACGGAGGTCGTGGTCTTGTTCTTGACCGTGATCTCCTCCGGCTCCTTCAGGTACTTGCCGGAGATGCGGCGGATCTGCGCGGGCATCGTCGCCGAGAACAGCGCGATCTGCTTCTCGACGGGGGTGTCGGCGAGGATCGTCTCGACGTCCTCCGCGAAGCCCATCTTGAGCATCTCGTCGGCCTCGTCGAGAACCAGGAACTTCAGCTGCGAGAGGTCGAGGGTGCCCTTCTCGAGGTGGTCCATGATGCGGCCGGGCGTGCCGACGACGACGTGGACGCCGCGGCGGAGCGCGGAGAGCTGGGTGCCGTATCCCTGGCCGCCGTAGACGGGGAGGACGTGGACGCCGCGGAGGCCGGACGCGTAGCGCTCGAACGCCTCGCACACCTGCAGCGCGAGCTCGCGGGTCGGGGCCAGCACGAGGGCCTGCGGCGTCTTCTGCGAGACGTCGAGGCGCGAGAGGATCGGCAGCGCGAACGCCGCGGTCTTGCCGGTGCCGGTCTGGGCGACGCCGAGGACGTCGCGGCCGGAGAGGAGGGACGGGATCGTCGCGGCCTGGATGGCCGAGGGCGTCTCGTAGCCGACCTCCTTGAGGGCCTTGAGGACCGGGTCGGAGAGACCGAGGTCGGAGAAGGTGAGCGTGGGGGCGCTCTCGGAAGCGGTGTCGGCTTCGGGGGCGGAATCGGGGGTATCGGTGGACGCCATGGTGCAACGGTAGTGCTCCGGCGGCGCCGCCGTCCGAGGGAACTCCGAACGCTCGGGCGATCCCGACCCTCCGGAGGCGCCTCGAGCGCCCGTCACGGGGTGAAGTCGAGCAGCACCTTGCTCGAGCGCGAGGCGTCGCGGGCGAGCTCGAAGGCCTCGAGCGCGCGCTCCAGCGGCAGCACCTGCGTGACCACCGGCGCCACCGCGAGGCTCCCGTCGGCGAGCGCCGCCAGCACCTCGTCGATCTCGTCGACGAAGCGGAAGGAGCCGATCAGGCGCAGCTCCCGGGTGATCGCGAGCGAGATCAGGGTCGGCTGCTCGCCCGAGGGGAGGAGTCCCACCATCACGACAGTGCCGCCGCGGGCGGCGCCCCGGACGGCCGAGGCGAGGCCGCGCGGGCTGCCCGAGGACTCGAAGACGACGTCGGCCGCGACCTCGGCGATCGCGTCGGCGTCGGTCGCGCGGATCGTCCGGGTCGCGCCGACCGCCCGGGCGATCGCGAGGGGCTCCTCGGCCAGGTCGACGGCGACGATCTCGGCCGCCCCCGCCCGCTTCAGCACGGCGACGATCAGCGCCCCGATCGGGCCGCTGCCGATCACCAGCGCGCGCCGTCCCGACACTTCACCCGCGCGCGACACCGCGTGCCAGGCGACGCTCGCCGGCTCCGCGAGCGCCGCCTCCCGGAGCCCGAGACCGGCGGGCAGCTCGCGGAGCATGCGCGCCGGCAGCACCGCGTGGCGGGCGAACGCGCCCTGGGTGTGCGGCATCCGCGCGGCGCTGCCCAGGTAGGTGCCCTCGGTCGCGAGGTTGGGGCGCCCGTCGGGCCACTCGCCGCGAGCGGTCGCGGGGTGCACGGCGACGGCCGCGCCGACCGGGGGTCCCGAGCCGTCCACCGCTACCTCGACGACCGTGCCGACCACCTCGTGGCCGAGCGTCAGCGGCTCGCGGAGGATCGACTCGCCCGCGGCGCCGTGCGTCCAGTAGTGCAGATCGGAGCCGCAGATCCCGCCTTACGCGACGGCGACGAGGGCCTCGCCGGGGCCGCGCGGCGCGAGTGGCGCCTCCTCGACGCGGAGGTCGCCGGCGGCGTGGACGACGACGCGGGTGGTGGAGGCGGGGACGAGCGCGGTCATACGGGTTCCGTTCGGTGGGTCGAGGGGTGACTCAGACGACGACGGTCATGCCGCCGTCGATGAAGACGACCTGCCCGTTGACGTAGTCCGAGCCGTCGGAGGCGAGCCAGACGGCGGGGCCGATCAGGTCCTCGACGCGGCCCCAGCGCGCGGCGGGCGTGCGGCCGAGGATCCAGCTGTCGAACGCCTCGTCGTCGACGAGGCCCTGCGTCATCTCGGTGTGGATGTAGCCCGGAGCGATCGCGTTGACCTGGATGCCGTGCTGCGCCCACTCCGCCGTCATCGCGCGGGTGAGATTGCGGATCCCGCCCTTCGAGGCGGTGTAGGGCGCGATCGTCGGCCGCGCGAGATCGGCCTGCACCGAGGCGACGTTGACGATCTTCCCGGCGCCGCGCGGGATCATCCGCTTCGCCGCCGCCCGGCCGACCACGAAGGCGCTGGTGAGGTTCGTGCGCAGCACCCGCTCCCAGTCGGCGACCTCGAGCTCGAGCAGGGGCACGCGGTGCTGGACGCCGGCGTTGTTGACCAGGATGCGCAGCGGGCCCACCGCCTCCTCGATCCAGGCGACGCCCGCCTCGGCGGCCGCGTCGTCGGTGACGTCGGCGGGGAGCGCTCGCGCGCGGAGGCCGGGCCGAGACGTCCCGCTGCGCGCCGGGACGCCGGCGAGGGGCGGTGTCTCGGCGCGGGGCGGTGTCTCGGCACTGACGGGCAGCGGGAAGCCGGCGCCTCACCGCTGCCGGGCGCGTGAGCACGGCAGCTCGGCGGAGAGGCGCCGCGCGAGAGCAGCCTCCGCGCGTCGGCGCAAGGGCCCCCGCTCCGGGCGTCCCCGACCTAGCGTCGGAGGATCGGCATCATCGAGCGAAGGAGCACGACATGGCATCAGGAGTCGCAACGGTCTGGGTCCCCGTCACGGACATTGAGCGGGCGGTCGATTTCTACCGCGACACGCTCGGCCTCGGGGTCAAGGACACCTCGGACGACTGGTCGGAGCTGGACGCCGGCGGGCTGATGATCGGCCTGAACGCCCGCGAGTCGGCCACGGTCGCGGAGCAGGGCGGGGCGGTCATCTCGTTCCAGCCCGAGGGCTCGATCGAGGACGAGCTGGAGCGCCTCACGGCGCGGGGCGCGCCGATCGAGGGCGAGATCAGCGACCACGAGTGGGGCCGCATCCTCCCCTTCAAGGACTCGGAGGGCAACGACCTCCAGTTCTACTCGCCGCCGCAGAGCTGAGCGGAGGGCCGCCGTCGAGGCGGCCGCGACGAGCGGCGGGCGGGCCGGAGCCGGAGGGCTGCGGTCCGCCCGCCGCTGTGCGTCGCGCGGGCGGTCGTTCCCCGCGCAGGTGCATCGCCCGGCCGGTCCGGTCCTCGGATCGTCTCTCCGCCGCACGTGAGGCCCTCCTCCCAGCCCGGCTCCGCACCTGAGGTTCTAGAATCAGCTGTCCGCCGCATCTGCGGAGCCCACATCCGGAGGTCCCCGTGCGTCGTCGACTGCTCCCCCTCGTCCCGGCCGCTGCCGCGCTCCTCCTGCTCGCGGGCTGCTCCGCTCCGTCGACCCCCGCCGGCGATGCGGCCACCGGCGGCGCGACGTCCTCGGTCGGCGGCTCCATCACGGTCTTCGCCGCCGCCTCGCTGAAGGGCGCGTTCACCGAGCTCGCCACGGGGTTCGAGGCCGCCGAGCCCGGAGCCGAGGTCGAGCTCTCCTTCGCCGGCTCCTCCGATCTTGCGACGCAGATCGTCAACGGCGCCCCGGCCGACGTCTTCGCCTCCGCCGACGAGCGCACGATGTCCACCGTCGCCGAGGCCGGGTTCGTCGACGGGGACCCGGTCGACATCGCCACGAACACGCTCGAGATCGCCGTGCCTCCCGGCAACCCGGCGCAGGTCGCCTCGCTCGCCGACCTCGCCCGGCCCGGGACCGCCACCGTCGTCTGCGCGCCGCAGGTGCCGTGCGGAGCAGCGGCCGTCGCGGTCGAGCAGGCCGCCGGTGTCGACATCTCCCCCGTGAGCGAGGAGTCGTCGGTCACCGACGTGCTCGGCAAGGTGTCCTCGGGCGAAGCGGACGCCGGGCTCGTCTACGCGACCGACGTCCGCGGGGCCGCGGGCTCGGTCACCGGCATCCCCTTCGCCGAGGCCTCGGAGGCGGTGAACACGTACCCGATCGCGGCGCTGACCGGAGCGGGCGACCCGGCCACGGCGGCGGCCTTCGTCGCGTACGTCGCCTCCGACGCCGGGCGCGCGGTGCTCGCGGCGGCCGGGTTCGGAGCGCCGTGAGAGGCCACGGGATACCCGGGTTGGGAGCACCCTGAGGGGCGTCTCGGCGTCGGAGGAGGGTCGGCGGACGGCCGGTGCGGGGTCGCAGGACGGCCAGCAGGACGGCCGGGGAGCCGCGGGTCGGTCATAGGAGGGTCGTAGGACGGTCATCGGAGGCGCAGAGCCCCGGCCGCCAGGGTTGCCCGCGACGGACACCACGATCGACGAGGAGCACGACCATGACCCGCATCCCGCAGCCCCGCAGCACGCCCGACGGACCGGCCTACGAGGGCCGCCGGCTCGACCGCCCCGAGGAGGAGGTGGTCGACCAGGGCCTCCCGTTCGACGTGGGGACCCTCTTCTCGCGGCGCGGCGTGCTGACGCTGGTCGGCGCGGGGGCGGCGACCCTCGGGCTCGCGGCGTGCGCCACCGGAGGATCGGGATCCGCCTCCTCCGCCGCCGCGACCGCCACCGCGACTCCCACCGCGACCGCCACGGCCGGGGCCGGCACCGCGGTCGCCGGCGAGATCCCCGACGAGACGGCCGGCCCCTACCCGGGCGACGGCTCGAACGGGGTCGACGTCCTCGAGCGCTCTGGGATCGTCCGCAGCGACCTGCGCACCAGCATCGGCGGCGGCGCGACGGCCGACGGGGTCCCCCTGGCGCTCACTCTGACGATCCTCGACGCGGCGAGCGGGGGCGTGCCGTTCGCCGGAGCCGCCGTGTACGTCTGGCACTGCGACGCGAACGGGGACTACTCGATGTACTCCCGCGGCGTCGAGGACGAGACGTACCTCCGCGGCGTGCAGGTCGCCGACGCGTCGGGCGTCGTCTCCTTCGCCTCGATCGTCCCGGCCTGCTACTCCGGCCGCTGGCCGCACATCCACTTCGAGGTGTACCCGGGGGTGGACTCGATCGCCGACGCGTCGAACGCGATCGCGACCTCGCAGGTCGCCCTGCAGGTGGAGGCGTGCACCGCCGTCTACGCCCTCGACGCGTACGCGGGCTCGGCCGCGAACCTCGCCCGGGTCGGCCTGGACACCGACTCCGTCTTCGGCGACGACGGCGGAGCCCTGCAGCTCGCGACGATGTCCGGCAGCCCGGCGTCCGGCTACTCCGCGGCACTCACGGCGAGCGTCGACACCCGCACCGCGCCGACCGCGGGCGCCGCGCCCCGCAGCCGCTGACCCCCGTCCTCCTCCGCGGGACGCCGCTCCGGTCCGCGACACGCCGACGGAGGCGTACCGGAGCGGCCTCTCGCGAGAGGGGAACGGGCGTCAGCGCAGGAGGCGGCGGGCGACGGCCACGGCGCCGAGGGCCGCGAGGACCCAGGGACCGCCGACGAGCAGCGGGTCGAGGATCTGGTGGCGCACGTCGGACCGGCCACGGCGCGAGGCGATCGGGTGCGCGTGCGCCTCGGCCAGCACACCGGTCTCGGTGATCGGATCGTCCGGCCGTGTCGTGAGCAGCGAGCGGAGGTGCGCCCCGGTCGACTCCACCCGGTCGCCCAGCACGAGCAGCAGCCAGTGCGCGTGGCGCCCCTCGCTGAACCGGTCGTAGGCGTAGCGGCGGATCGCGCCCGAGAGGCCGTGGAGGGGCTGCGCCGTGCCGAAGACGGCGGGCAGCTCGAGGTGCTCGATGCTCTTCTCGCGACGGCCGTGCGTCCGCATCCTCTCCGGGCGCTCCCAGTGCGCGCCCGACACGAGGTCGCTGCGCTCGCGGGGGAAGGCGGGCCGGTCGGCGGGATCGAGGTCGGCGCCCCAGCCCGGGATGCGGGCGCGCAGCTCCTCGGCGGTCGGCACGCGGACGGGGCGGTCGGCGGTGTACGGCACGGGATCCTCCTACGGGACGACGACGGTCTTGATGCAGCCGTCGAGCTTGGACGAGAACAGGTGGTACCCCTCGGCGATGTGCTCGAGCGGGATGCGGTGCGTGATCAGGTCGCTGGGCGTGATGTGCCCGGCCCGGATGTGCTCGAACAGGCGCGGCCACTGCCGTGTGACGGGGGCCTGGTTCATCCGCATCGTGAGGCCCTTGTTGACGGCGTCGCCGAACTTGACGGCGCTCGCGAGCGGACCGTAGGCGCCCATCACCGAGACGGTGCCGCCCTTGCGGACGCCGTCGATCGCCCAGTTGAGCGCGATCGGCGAGCCGCCCTGCAGCTTGAGCTTGGCGCCGGTGACGTGCTGGAGGAGGTTCCCGTCGGCCTCCGCGCCGACTGCGTCGATCACGACGTCGGCGCCGAGCCCGCCGGTGGTCTTCTTGAGGGTGACGACGAGGTCGTCCTCCTCGGTGTAGTCGATGGTCTCGGCGAAGGCGAAGTCGCGGGCCTTGGCGAGGCGGTAGTCGATCTGGTCGACGACGATGACGCGGCCGGCGCCCATCAGCCAGGCGGAGCGCGCGGCGGCCAGGCCGACCGGTCCGGCTCCGAGCACCACGACCGTGTCGCCCTCGACGATGTCGCCGAGCTGCGCGCCGAAGTAGCCGGTCGAGAAGGCGTCGGTGAGCATCAGGGCGTCCTCGTGCGGCAGCCACTCGGGGATCCTCGTCGGACCCACGTCGGCGAACGGGACGCGCACGTACTCCGCCTGCCCGCCGTCGTAGCCGCCCGCCGAGTGCGAGTAGCCGTAGATGCCGCCGATCGCGGTGGCGTTCGGATTCACGTTGTGGCAGTTGGAGTAGAGGCCGCGGGAGCAGAACCAGCAGGAGCCGCAGTAGATGGTGAAGGGGACCATCACCGTGTCGCCGACGCTGAGGTTCTGCACCGACGAGCCGACCTCGTCGACCACGCCGATGAACTCGTGGCCGAAGGTGTGGCCGATCCGGGTGTCCGGGAGCAGTCCGTGGTAGAGGTGCAGATCGGATCCGCAGATCGCCGCCATCGTCACCCGGACGATCGCGTCGTTCGGGTGCTCGATCCTCGGCCGGTCCTTCTCCTCAACGCGGACCTTGTAGGGGCCCCGGTAGACCATCGCGCGCATGCCGCCTCCTGTGTCGTCGTCTCTTCAGCGTGCGTCGTGCTCCCGCCGGTCCTCCAGGGGGTTGCGCGCGCGGCCCGGGATCCCCAGCGTCCGTCCCTCCGCGTTCCTCTCCTCCCTCTCCGCGAGATGCCACCCGGATGCGCGGCACGCCGCAGGAGGCGCACCGGAGCGGCATCTCGTGGAGAGGGGACGGGCACTGCACAGGCTCAGCCGCGGACGTAGGATCGACTCCATGCCGCAGATACGGATCAGGGACGCCGCCGCCGCGCTCGGCGTGAGCGACGACACGCTGCGGCGCTGGATCGAGAACGGGACGCTCGAGAGCGCGAAGGACGCGTCCGGGAGACGCGTCGTCGACGGCCTCGAGGTCGCCCGGCTCGCCCGCGCGAACGCCGTGCTGCCGGAGGATCCGTCCCCGGTCGCGCGCTCGGCCCGCAACCGCTTCGTCGGGATCGTCACCGGCATCGTGATGGACACCGTGATGGCGCAGGTCGAGCTGCAGTGCGGTCCGCACCGCGTGGTCTCGCTGATGAGCAGCGAGGCGGTCCGCGAGCTCGGGCTCGAGCCCGGGTCTCCCGCGGTGGCGGTGGTCAAGGCGACCACGGTCATCGTCGAGACGCCGCTCGCCCGCGGCTGATGCGCACCGGGTCCGGCCTGCCGCGCTGGGTCGTGGCCGTCGCCGCGCTCGGCGCCCTGCTGGTGCTGCTCCCGCTCGCCGCGATCCTCGCCCGCGTCGACTGGCCGCAGTTCCTGCCGCTGATCACCTCCGACTCCTCCGTCGCCGCGCTCCTGCTGAGCCTGCGCACCTCCGCCGTCGCCACCCTGCTGTGCCTGCTGCTCGGCACCCCGATGGCGCTCGTGCTCGCCCGCACGGCCTTCCCCGGCCAGCGCCTGCTCCGCTCGCTGGTGCTGCTGCCGCTGGTGCTCCCGCCGGTGGTCGGCGGGCTGGCGCTGCTCTTCGCCTTCGGGCGGATGGGCCTGCTCGGCGGCGCGCTGGAGGCCCTCGGCGTCCGCATCGCGTTCTCGACCACCGCCGTCGTGATCGCGCAGACCTTCGTGGCCCTGCCGTTCCTGGTGCTGACGCTCGAGGGCGCGCTGCGCAGCGCCGGCGCGCGGTACGAGTCGGTCGCCGCGACACTCGGCGCCTCCCCCGGTACGGTGCTCCGGCGGATCACGCTGCCGCTGATCCTGCCGGGCCTCGCCTCGGGCGCGATCCTCTCGTTCGCGCGGGCGCTCGGCGAGTTCGGAGCGACGCTGACCTTCGCCGGCAGCCTCGAGGGCACGACGCGCACCCTCCCGCTCGAGATCTACCTGCAGCGCGAGAGCGATCCGGACGCGGCGGTCGCCCTCGCGCTGGTGCTCGTGGTGGTCGCGGTGCTCGTGATCGGTCTCGCGCACGGCCGCTCCGCCCGGGGGGTGCCGCGGTGAGCCTGCTGCTGGAGGCGCGGCTCGCGGCGCGCGGGATCGACGTGCGGATCGACGTGGCCGAGGGCGAGACGATCGCGCTGCTCGGGCCCAACGGCGCGGGCAAGTCGACCGTGCTCGAGCTGATCGCCGGCCTCGTCCGCGCCGACTCCGGGCGGGCGACCGCCGGCGGCGAGCTGCTCTTCGACGACCGCCGGTGGACTCCTCCGCACCGGCGCCCCGTCGCCCTGCTGGCGCAGGATCCGCTGCTGTTCCCGCACCTCAGCGTGCGCGAGAACGCGGCGTTCGGTCCGCGCAGCGCCGGCGCCGGACGGGCGCGGTCCCTCGAGCGGGCCGAGCGCGAGCTGGCCGCCGCGGGCGTGGCCGACCTGGCCGACCGGCGCCCGGGGAGTCTCTCCGGCGGCCAGGCTCAGCGGGTCGCACTCGCCCGGGCCCTCGCGACCGACCCGCGCCTCCTGCTGCTCGACGAGCCGCTGGCCGCGGTCGACGCCCGGACCGCCCCGGTCCTCCGCCGGATGCTCCGCGAGGTGCTCGCCGACCGCTCGGCGATCGTGGTCACCCACGACGTGCTCGACGCCTGGACCCTCGCCGACCGGGTTCTGGTGCTGCACGGCGGCCGTGTGGTGGAGGAGGGGCCGACCGCCCGGGTCCTCACGCGCCCGCGCACCGCGTTCACCGCCGAGCTCGCCGGGCTCGAGCTGCTCGACGGCGTCCGCACCGCGACGGGTCTGCGCACCGCCGGCGGGCACGAGCTGTCCGGAGTCGCGGCCGAGCCGGTCGCGGTCGGTGCCGCGGTGCTCGCCGCGGTCCGTCCCTCCGCCGTCTCCGTCGGAGGGGGAGGCCTCCGCGCCGTGATCACCGATGTGGAGCAGCGGGGAGACGCGGTGCGGGTGCGCAGCGCGCTCCTGACCGCCGACGTCCCGCCGGCCGACGCGGCACGCCTCGACCTCGCGCCCGGCCGCGAGGCAGGCTTCACCGTCGCTCCGGAGGATCTGCTGGTCTACCCGGCGTGAGGGGCGGGCACGAGGAGACTGCTCGCCATCCGGTGTGAATCCGTCCCTCGGACCGCCCTGTGCTCGACGCGAGGGACGGCGGGAGCGCCCGTCCCGTTACTCCGCCCCGCCGGGCGCCGCGCCGGACAGCGGGAGCCGCGCCCTCACCCGCGCCCCCGCCAGCACGGGCGAGTCCGAGAGCTCCAACGAGCCCCCGTAGACCGCGAGCTGCCGCTCCAGCCGCGCCAGGCCCGAGCGCGTCGACCCCTCGACGAGTCCGCGGCCGTCGTCGTCGAGGGTGAGCACCGCGACGCCCGCCTCCTCGTCGCCGCGCACCCGCAGCGAGGAGGCGCCGCCGTGCTTCAGCGCGTTGGTGACCGCCTCCTCCAGGAACCGGACCAGGAGCATCCGCTGGTCGAGCGGCGCCTCGGCGCCCTCGGCGGCGAGCGCCGGGATGCGGCCGAGGTCGAGGTCGACGGCGATCTCGGGAGGGAGTCGCGCGACGAGGTCGCGGACGGCGGGGACCAGGCCGTGGTCGATCTCGACCGGGTAGAGGGCGTGGCCGACCGCGCGCACCTCGTCCTCGCGGAGCCGGTCGAGCCGGGCGGCGATGGCGAGCAGCCGCTCCGAGGCCGCCTCGTCGGATGCGCTCGCGACCGCGTGCAGCTCGGCGGTCAGCACCACGAGTCCGTTCTGGAGGCCGCCGTGCAGGCTCTGCGCGACGTCGCGCCGCACCCGCAGCTCCTCCCGCTGCAGGGCCTGCACCGCCTCGAGCGCCTGCACGGAGGCGCGGGCGTGCTCCCGCTCCTTCTCGCGCACGCGCCGTGCCGCGCGCACGAGCAGGTAGCCGTAGGCGGTGATCAGCGCGATCACCGTGGATCCGACGACCAGCTCGACCGCGAGAGCGGGGAGTGCCGAGAGCGGGTAGACGCCGGTCAGCACCTGGAGGCAGCAGCGGACGAGTCCCATCCCCACGGCGATGACCGCCGTCCGGGCCACGCGGGCGCCGCCGGTCGAGCGCTCGGGGCGCAGCACCGCGACCAGGGCGATCGCGAGCCCGATCGTCGACACGTTGACCAGGACGCGCGTCGTCACGTCGAGCAGCGGCCCCGGATCGACGCTCCGCAGCGTCCGCGACAGCATCCCGAGCGCGAAGACGGCCTGGAGCGCGGCCAGCAGCGAGAGGACGCCGCCGAGGAGGGCCATCGCTCCGAGGACGATGCGGTTGTCCTCGCGCGTGTCGCTCGGGCCGGCGCTCATCCGGTGTGCTCGAGGAAGAGGAGCGTCGCGTCGACCCGCGGGTTGCGCTCGCCGTCCGACCGCACGCCGAGGCCCGCGTAGACGGCGTTGACGTGGTTGTCGACCGAGCGGACCGCGATGCCGAGGCGCTCGCCGATCGCGGCGTTGGTCAGCCCCGATGCGAGACCCGAGAGCACCTCGTACTGGCGCGGGCTCAGCGCGGCGACCGGGGAGTCGCGGCGGGCCGCGCGGGCGGCGACCAGCGCCGGATCGAGCACGGTGCGGCCGTCCGCCGTCGCGCGGACGGAGGCGAGCAGCGCGGGGGCGGAGAGGGAGGAGGTCTTCGAGAGGTAGCTCCAGCCGCGGGCCTCGGCGCGGTCGAGGCGGAGGAAGCGGTGCATCGCGTCGACGGCCGAGAGCAGGACGATGCCCAGCCCCGGCGCGGTGGACCGCAGCCGGCGCCCGAGCTCGATGCCGTCCCCGTCGCCGAGCTCGATGTCGAGGATCGCCACGTCGAGCTCCGCGGGCCGCAGCACCGACCGCGCCTCCGTGGCGGATCCGGCCTCCACGACGCTCCGCACGCCCGGCACCGCGCGCAGCAGCGACGACAGCATGTGCCGGTAGAGGGGCTGGTCGTCGACGACGGCCAGCCTGAGCTCCGGAACGCCCCCCACGGATGTCATCCGCCGATCTTCACCCATGCTCCGGAGGTCGAGGCGTCCCTCGACCAGGGGTCGTCGCGCGGAGATCCGCGTCAGCTCGGGGCGGCGGCGGGCGCCTACCCCGTGAGCGGGGGGATCAGGAGTGACGGGGCGGGGT